>JBEBGP010000194.1:0-3551 GCA_040081045.1 Candidatus Nitrotoga sp. | reverse complement strand
ATCCATTTATAGATCTGCTCTACACTCTCAACCCCCAGGGCATTCAGACTAGCGAAAATATTACCCGCCAAGGCAAGCCGCTGGCAGCGACGAACGGGCTTGGCAAAGATCGCAGCCAACGCCCCTATTTTTTATTGGCGCAGTACGGTGAGGCTGTAATGGTGACCGCGCCCTATTTTTCCAATGCCAGCCGTCGTTTATGTATTTCTGTTATCGCACGCTTGCGCGATGCAGAGCAGCAAATTTCGGGGTATGTTGTGTTGGATGTGGATTTGGGCGAGACCGTTGAATTTTTAATGGGTGATACACAACGGCGACGTTTTCAGCCTTTATTTAAGACGATTTATATTTTGATTGTGCTGGGACTATTGGCAGTGGTGGTGATTCTGCTTTGTTCCGCATTCCTCGAATTGCGCCAGCTTTTCGATGCGCAAAATTTACCCGATGAAAAATTAAAACCGTTTGGAGTGGTCATTTATTTGACACTGGCATTGGCGGTGTTCGATCTCGGCAAAACCATGCTTGAAGAAGAGGTGCTGATGCATAAGGATATTTTCCGGCATAGCTCGACCCGCCGCACCATTACTCGCTTCACTGCGGCGATTCTGATCGCCATATCAATAGAAGCCTTGATGCTGATGTTCAAGGCCGCACTGGGAGATGGGCATAATTTGCTGCATGCAGTGTGGATGATGCTGGCATCCGTGGGATTGTTGGTTGGGCTGGGACTATATGTTTATCTGGGCACGAAAGCAGAAGCGGTGTTAATGCGCTTACAGTTAAAGCTACGCAAATAATTCTTCCGGTTGCATGTTTGTTGCGAATTTATACCCGCTCATTCCATCTGGCGTTTTTCATCCCTTAACCCCGCCCATTCCCAAAATAAGTTGGTCTGATTTTTCGTGTAATATTTCTGTCACATGTCCACTTTATAATGTGCCCCGGCAACTCAAGATGCGGATGAAAAGCAAATGTGCCACGATGGCTAATTCTATTAATGATAATGGAGATAATGCAAATGAAAAATATAAGGAATAACCTGAATAAAATTGTGACCTGTACGGCACTGGCTGCAACATTGTCCTTAACCGGCAATACTTTTGCGGCAGGCATCACTGGCGCGGGTGCCACATTCCCCTACCCTGTTTACTCGAAATGGGCGGATGCCTACAAAACGCAAACTGGAGTCAGTATGAATTATCAATCGATTGGCTCGGGTGGTGGAATCAAACAAATTATTGCCAAGACCGTTGATTTTGGTGCGTCGGATATGCCAATGAAGCCAGAAGAATTGGAAAAAAATGGCTTGATGCAATTCCCCACCGTGATGGGCGGTGTGGTACCAGTTATCAATATTAAAGGGGTGGGCGCGGGGCAGATTAAGCTGGATGGCAAAGCGCTGGCCGATATTTTCCTAGGCAAAATCAGCAAATGGAATGATCCTGCGCTGGTGGCACTGAATGCCGGAATTGCATTGCCTGACGAAACGATTACTGTTGTGCATCGCTCGGATGGATCGGGAACAACTTTTATTTTCACCAACTATCTGTCCAAAATCAGCCCCGAGTGGCAATCTTCCGTAGGCGAGGGAACGGCGGTGTCGTGGAAGACTGGCACTGGTGGCAAAGGAAATGAAGGGGTCGCGTCGTTTGTACAACGCATTAAAAATTCAATCGGTTATGTTGAGTATGCTTATGCACTGCAAAATAAAATGTCTCACGTTCAGTTGAAAAATCGTGATGGTCAATTTGTTAACCCCAATGATGATTCATTCAAGGCAGCCGCTGCTAACGCAGATTGGCTAAAAGCACCGGGGTTTTATGAATTGCTAACCAATGAACCGGGCAAAGCAAGCTGGCCGATTACAGGGGCTACCTTTATTTTGATGCACAAAGCGCAAACCAAACCTGAAACGGCTGTAGAAACGCTTAAATTCTTTGATTGGGCCTATAGCAATGGCAACAAAATGGCTGAAGCTCTGGACTATATCCCCATGCCAGCCGAGGTGCAAAAGCTGGTACGCGCTGCCTGGAAAGCACAGATTAAAGATGGGGCTGGCAAGGCAATCTGGCAATAATTGCGGTCAGTAAATAGATGAAACGAGAAAATAGTTAGATCGAAGTTTCACGGCTATAATTCGACAATCCAATTTGATTGATGGGAGCATTCGCTCCCTCAGTCATTTTTAATGGCTCCAATTATGAAACAAATTATATGTTCGAGTTAGCCCGTGAATCCCGCTTGAAATACCAGTACTGGCTGGACATTGCATTTCGCAATGTGACGCGCCTGGCGGCTTTCAGTGTGCTGATCCTGCTGTTAGTCTTAATCGGATCACTGGTTGTGGCCAGCCTGCCATCTATTCAAGCTTACGGTTTTGGGTTTTTAAAAAGCCCGGTATGGGATCCGGTAACCGATGAATTTGGCGCGCTCGTTCCCATCGTTGGAACATTGGTTACTTCTGCCATCGCTTTGCTTATCGCGATTCCAATCAGCTTTGGAGTCGCTATATTTTTAACTGAATTATCACCGCGCTGGTTGCGTCGTCCTTTGGGTATTGCCATCGAATTGCTGGCAGGAATACCCAGTATTATTTATGGCATGTGGGGCTTGTTTGTATTCGCCCCGCTATTTGCCGAACACGTGCAACCCTGGCTGATTGAAAAACTGGGGCCCTCACCTTTATTTGGCCCTCTTTTCCAGGGCATTCCAATGGGAGTGGGCATACTCACCGCCGGTATTATTCTGGCCATTATGGTGATTCCTTTTATAGCCTCGGTCATGCGCGATGTATTTGAAATCGTGCCTACGCTGCTCAAAGAGTCTGCTTATGGCCTGGGTGCGACCACATGGGAGGTGATGTGGAACGTTGTTTTGCCATATACCAAAATCGGTGTGGTGGGCGGCATCATGTTAGGCTTAGGGCGTGCGCTCGGAGAAACGATGGCAGTCACGTTTGTAATTGGCAATGCCCACAAACTCAGCGCCTCGCTACTCATGCCGGGAAACAGTATTTCTTCCGCGCTGGCCAACGAATTCAATGAAGCGGTAGGCGAGCTGTATACCTCGGCTCTGGTCGAACTGGGCCTGATACTTTTTTTCATCACTTTCGTGGTGTTGTCTATGGCGCGTTATATGTTGCATAGACTCGCCAAGCGCGAGGGAACCTGAACCATGCTGACCCTCTATGCCCGCCGCCGCCTGATTAACGCGCTCAGTTTGGGTGTGTCTATTCTGGCCATGTTGTTCGGCTTATTCTGGCTGGGATGGATTTTATGGACACTGCTGGCAAATGGGCTGCAGGGACTCAACCTGAGTTTATTCACCCAGATGACTCCGCCACCAGGCAGCGAGGGCGGCCTGCTGAACGCCATCGCAGGCAGCCTGATGATGACCTTCATCGCTACACTGATAGGCACTCCCATTGGCATTCTGGCAGGCACATATCTGGCTGAATTCGGTCGGCGCGGCTGGCTGGCTCCCGCCACACGCTTTATAAATGATGTACTTTTATCTGCTCCTTCTATCGTAATCGGCTTGTTCGTGTATGA
>JBEBGP010000068.1:0-3563 GCA_040081045.1 Candidatus Nitrotoga sp. | reverse complement strand
TCTAATTTTATGGCTAGGTCCACTCATCAGAAGGGTTGGGATGAGGGAGCAGAATTTTACTATTGAGGTAAAAATAGAATGGGATATACGCGATGGATCCTATGCTTCTGTTTACTGCTATCACTACCCGTGTCGGGCGCAGATGCTCCCGATGTGCAGCAAACCAAGCAGGCGGAACTGGAAAAACTGCGCCAGAAAATTTCCGATCTGCAACAGGACCTGGAAAAAACCAGTGCATCTCAATCCGAAGCTGCCGATGCCTTGCGCGAATCTGAACGCGCGATCAGCAACAATAAACGCAGGCTATCCGAATTAACCGCACAGCAACGATCCGCCATACTCGCCCAACAGAATCTGCAACAACAGTCGCATCATCTGGAACGCGATCTGCAAGCACAACAGGAAATGCTCGGGCAGTTGCTGTATCAACAATATCTGGCGGGGGGGCAGCAGCGGGAGTTTGTCAAGCTGCTGTTTAGCGATCCCAATCAAACCATGCGCGACTTGAAGTATTACCAGTACATCGCACGCAGCCGCGCACTGTGGCTGAATTCCATGCAAAAAAACCTCCGGCATATCAATCAAGTGACGGTAGCACAGCAACAAAAATCCCTTGAGATTGCCTCCTTGCATAGCGAGGAACAAATGCAAAAACGCGAGTTGGAAAAAGACCGCCTGGCCAAACAACAGGTAATTAAACAATATGCGCAGCAGCTTAAACAGCAACACCGCGAAATAAACCGGCTGCAACAAAATGAAGCACGCCTGGCGCAATTATTAAAAAGACTGGCGGAGTTGCTTGCATCACAACAATCCGGCGATCATGCAGCTACCGGACCGCTTGAACAACGCCACGACTTTGAGAAATTAAAGGGACGTTTGGCTTTGCCTGTTAACGGTATCGTGACCAACAAATTTGGCGATACACGACCCGACAGCACCCTGCAATGGAAAGGCTTGCAGCTGCGCGCGCGCAGCGGCCAAACGGTCAAAGCGATTGCAGCGGGTCGCGTGGTGTTTGCCGACTGGTTGCGCGGCTTTGGTAATTTGCTGATTATCGATCATGACCATGGCTACATGAGTTTGTATGCAAACAATGAAACGCTATACAAACAGGTGGGTGACACACTGAAGAATGGCGATACAATTGCGGCGGTGGGCAACAGCGGCGGAAGTGAAGATTTCGGTTTATACTTCGAACTGCGTCACCAGGGCAAACCGCTGGATCCCATGAAATGGTTGAAACCAATGGAAGTCGCGGCGCACTGAGCATACATCATTCCGTTTTTGGTTTGCTGCGCCTAAAAAATGAACGCAAGGTATTTGAACTATTGAAAGATTTGCCCTTCCAACGTGGCCTGCTTGTATTATTAACCATGTGTCGCTGCAATTTTCAAACTTTTAACTTTCCTTCTTTCATGGACAAAGCGGTATAACAAAATTACTTACTCAAAAGGCCGAATATGCGTAGTCGTATTGAAAAATTTGGATTAATTGCCGTGGGCTTAATCGCCGGGGTACTGGTCAGCCTCAACTTTCCTGCCAGTGCCGACAAAGAAGATGCCTCTCCCCTGCCCATCGAAGAACTGCGCGCGTTTACTGAAGTATTTGGCCGCATCAAGAGCGATTACGTTGAACCAGTCAGCGATAAAAAATTAATCATCGAAGCTATACACGGCATGCTTAATGGCCTGGATCCGCATTCTGCGTATCTGGATGCGGAATCCTTTAAAGAATTGCAAGCCGGCACACAAGGCGAATTTGGCGGTCTGGGCATTGAGGTCAGTATGGAAGATGGCCTGGTCAAAGTTATTTCGCCGATTGAAGATACACCGGCATTTCATGCCGGCATCCAGAGCGGCGACCTGATCATCAAACTGGATGACACCCTGGTCAAAGGTCTAACGCTAAACGATGCCGTCAAGCGTATGCGCGGCAAAACGGGTAGCCAGATTATTTTAACTGTCGTCCGTAAAGATGTGCCCAAGCCGCTCACCTTCACACTCACCCGCGCGATCATTAAAGTGCAAAGCGTGAAATCCAAAGTGGTCGAGCCTGGTTACGCTTTTATCCGCATTACGCAATTTCAGGAACACACGGGTGAAAACCTGGCGACCGCCCTGAATAATTTATTCAAGCAAGACCCTGCCGGCATAAAAGGTCTGGTGCTTGACCTGCGCAATGATCCGGGCGGTTTGTTAAACAGCGCAGTGGGTGTATCCGCCGCTTTCCTGCCCAAAAACGCGCTAGTGGTATACACCGAAGGACGCACCGATGAGACGCAAATGAAATTAACCGCGAGTCCCGAAAACTATATACGCGGGCGTGAAAACCGTTCGGATTATTTAGCTGACCTGGCTACCACCGCCAAATCCGTCCCCATGGTGGTATTGGTCAATGGCGGCTCTGCCTCGGCATCGGAGATTGTTGCCGGCGCACTGCAAGATCACAAACGCGCACTCATCATGGGCACACAAACCTTTGGCAAGGGTTCGGTGCAAACTATTTTGCCACTGGGCAACAATACTGCGATCAAGCTGACCACATCCCGTTACTTCACCCCCAAAGGCCGTTCCATTCAAGCGACGGGTATCGTGCCGGATATGCTGGTGGAAGATCCCGCAAACAGTGGGCGGGACAATGCGTTGCACATCCGCGAAGTGGATCTGGATCGCCATCTTAAAAATGGACAGCAATCTGGCGATCATACCAGTCCGGAAAAACCAAAGGCTCCACCAAAAGCCACGCCCAAAGTTGAAAGTGAGGGGGATACTAAACGCACCCCGACTGAATTCGGCTCCAAAGATGACTATCAATTAACGCAGGCATTAAATTTTCTGAAAGGTCTGCCCGTAATACAAAGTACAGATGCTGTCGCACCCAAGGTTGAAGATAACAAAAAGAATTAAGGAAACGCTGATTAAGTGTCTACGCGGGTGAATTGCTACGTTGTACCAAAGGTAGGCAATTCTCTAAGCTCTGGCGAGCTTGAAAAGTTGACACCACCAAAGGCACGCAATCCGCTATCCGGCAAGCCGGATGCGGAATGGTCAGCACGGTGCTCGAAATCCTCATGTATACCGCATACATTGCGGTTTCTGCGCGCCGTGCGCCTTACCCTTCTTCCCGCTCGCCGACTTAATCAGCGTTTCCTTAATATTCAAGCTCGGGGATACCTCGAGTAGAATCTGAACGCATGAACGACCAACAATTATTGCGTTACAGCCGCCACATTCTGCTACCCGAGATTGGCATACAAGGACAGGAGAAGTTGTTGGATGCCCACTCGCTCATCATCGGCGCAGGCGGATTAGGTTCATCGGCAGCCATGTTCATGGCCGCCAGCGGCGTAGGCAGGCTGACATTATGCGACAACGACACGGTTGATTTGACCAATCTGCAACGTCAGATTCTGCATCGCACCCGCAGCATCGGCATGGCGAAAGTAGCTTCTGCCCATGCCACGCTCACCGAAATAAATCCCGAGATCAATATCATCCCGCTGAATGAACGGGTCGATCAAACCAGACTGCTGCAATTGGCGGCGGTGGCAGATGTGATAC
>JBEBGP010000076.1:0-3568 GCA_040081045.1 Candidatus Nitrotoga sp. | reverse complement strand
CTGATTGCGCCTGTGGCAATGGAAGAGGGTTTGCGCTTTGCGATACGTGAAGGGGGCCGTACAGTGGGTGCGGGTGTGGTAGCCAAGGTTATTGAATAACCCGGTTGTCAGTTGAGGCAGCTTCCGTGTGGCTGCTGCCGATTAAGGGTTAACGACTAACACCTATTATTTTAGGCCAGTAGCTCAATTGGTAGAGTATCGGTCTCCAAAACCGAGGGTTGGGGGTTCGAAACCCTCCTGGCCTGCCAGTTAAATTTCAGTAGGATTGATGCGCATGGCAGATAAGGTTAAGTTGGGTATGGCGTTCTTGCTGGTTGTGGCAGGTATCGCCGGGTTTTACGTGCTGAGTGAGCAAGCTGCAGTGATTCGGCTCGCTTCAATATTGCTGGGGCTTGCAATGGCCGTTGGGGTTATCGGGACAACTTTGCAGGGCAAGGCATTTTTTGGCTTTAGCCGGGAATCCGTATCTGAAGCCAAGCGAGTGGTGTGGCCCACACGTAAAGAAACAGTGCAAACTACGGGCATGGTACTGATATTTGCGGTAATCATGGCACTTTTTCTGTGGGGAGTGGATGCCATGTTACTGATGGCGGTTAATAATTTAATGGGGCGGAGTGGATAATGGCCAAGCGTTGGTATGTTGTTCATACGTATTCCCAATTTGAAAAAAATGTGGAGCGGGCATTGCCAGAGCGCATTCAGAGGGCGGGATTGCAGGATCAATTTGGACAAATTCTTGTGCCCGTCGAAAAAGTAGTTGAGCTTAAGTTGGGGCAAAAAAACATCAGTGAACGCAAATTTTTTCCGGGCTATGTGCTGGTAGAAATGGAGTTGACCGATGAAAGTTGGCACCTGGTTAAAAACACTCCGAAGGTGACTGGATTTTTGGGTGGCTCGGCCATGAAGCCTACGCCTATCAGTGAAAAAGAAGTTCAAGAAATTATGCAGCAGATGCAGGTTGGAGTTGAGAAGCCCAGACCGAAAGTGTTGTTTGAGGTGGGTGAGGGTGTGCGTGTTAAGGAGGGTCCGTTTACAGACTTTCATGGTGTGGTCGAAGGCGTGAATTATGACAAAAACAAGTTGCGCGTAGCGGTCACGATTTTTGGGCGTTCCACGCCCGTAGAGCTTGATTTTGGGCAGGTCGAAAAAGCTTAGTTGTTAAATCGGATTGCCGGGTGAGTTGTTTTGCCTGACAATTTATCGGGGAGAGCGCGCCAGCGTTCGTTTGAACTCAAGAGGAGAGTATTGTGGCAAAGAAGATTATCGGTTTTATCAAGTTGCAGGTTCCTGCCGGCAAGGCAAATCCCAGTCCCCCCATAGGCCCGGCACTGGGTCAGCGCGGACTGAACATTATGGAATTCTGCAAGGCCTTTAATGCGCAAACGCAGGGTATGGAGCCCGGCCTGCCGATTCCAGTCGTTATTACAGCATTTGCGGATAAGAGTTTTACTTTTATCATGAAGACCCCGCCTGCCTCGATCCTGATTAAAAAGGCGGCTGGCATAACCAAGGGTAGTGCCAAGCCGCAGACAGACAAGGTGGGTAAGTTAACCCGCAAGCAACTCGAAGAGATTGCAACAACAAAAATGCCCGATCTGACAGCCTCTGATATGGATGCGGCAGTTCGCATTATTGCGGGGAGTGCCCGCAGCATGGGCATCACCGTAGAAGGGGTGGTATAAAATGGCACATATTTCCAAACGATATAAAGCGTTGGCAGCCAAGGTTGATCGCAATAAGCTCTATGCGGTGGATGAAGCTTTGAATCTGGTCAAAGAAAATGCCCAGGCCAAATTCGATGAGTCCATCGATGTCGCAATCAATCTGGGCATAGATGCGCGTAAATCTGATCAGCTGGTTCGTGGCGCAGTGGTGCTACCAAAAGGCACCGGAAAAGTAGTGCGCGTGGCTGTTTTTGCACAGGGGGCAAAAGCTACGGAGGCCAAAGCGGCGGGTGCAGATGTGGTTGGTTTTGAAGACCTGGCTGAAAGCATTAAAGCTGGCAGCATGGATTTTGATGTGGTGATTGCCTCACCGGACGCGATGCGTATTGTTGGACAGCTGGGGCAGATTTTGGGCCCTCGCGGTTTGATGCCTAATCCTAAAGTAGGTACGGTTTCAGCCGATGTGGCAGGCGCGGTACGTAATGCCAAGGCAGGTCAAGTTCAATATCGTACAGATAAAAATGGAATCGTGCAATGCACGATCGGTCGCGCATCATTTGCACCTGAAGCATTGAAAGAAAACATGCTGGCGCTGGTAGAGGCGTTGAATAAAGCCAGACCCGCCACAGCCAAAGGCGTTTATCTGAAAAAAGTATCTATCTCCAGCACCATGGGTGCTGGTATCCGCATTGAACAGGCCAGCCTGGCTGCATAATTAAAGCCGTCACATATTGTGGCGGCAAACGAAGGCTTTGTATATCACCGGCAACGTTGGTGGATTATCAAAGACCGTAGGGGTCAAAATTGATTAGGGCGCAAGTCCGGTATAGCTTCAATAGCGACTTAATTGCAGGGTGAAATGGGCAATGCATTGTTGTCATAATTTTTAATCCTGTGCCCCACGTAGATGGTGTGCCCGTAAGCAAGGTGAATGTTGCCCAAGGACATGGTTATTAACATTGGGAGTATTGAGGTGTACAGCCTCATAATCTCAAGCTGGAGGGAATTACATTGGCTCTTAATCTGCAACAAAAACAGGCGGTAGTTGCTGAAATTAGTGCGCAAGTGGCACAGGCTCAAACTATTGTTTTGTCAGAGTATCGTGGCATCAAAGTGAGTGATATTACCAAGCTGCGCAGTCAGGCGCGGCAGTCCGGTGTGTATTGTCATGTATTGAAAAACACGCTGGCGCGTCGTGCTGTTCAAGGTACGCCGTTTGCGGCATTGGCAGAAAAAATGGCGGGTCCGTTGATGTACACAATCAGTGCGGATCCCATTGCCGCAGCGAAAGTGGTGCGCGAATTTGCCAAGACCAACGACAGGCTGGTGATTAAGGCGGGTGCGATGGCGGGTGTGGTGATGTCGGCGGGAGATGTGGTTGCATTGGCTTCTATCCCAAGCCGTAACGAACTGATCGCACGTTTGATGGCCACCATGAATGCGGCAACCAGCCAATTTGTGCGTACCCTTGCCGCCTTGCGCGACAAGAAAGAAGCCGAATCAGCTGCAGCTTAATATATTCAAACATTATCTATATAAAATTTTAGGAGATTCAAAATGGCTGTTAATAAAGCTGAAATATTGGATGCAATTGCACAATTGACAGTGTTGGAGTTGTCCTCACTGATTAAAGACATGGAAGAGAAGTTTGGCGTGTCCGCCGCCGCAGTAGCGGTTGCCGCGCCAGTTGCAGGTGGCGGGACTGCTGCTGCCGCTGCAGCCGAGCAAACTGAATTCACCGTTATATTGACCAATGCTGGAGCCAGCAAGGTGGGCGTGATTAAAGTTGTTCGTGCGATTACGGGTCTGGGCTTGAAAGAGGCCAAGGATCTGGTTGATGGCGCACCTAAAAACGTTAAAGAGGGTGTAAATAAAGCTGTTGCCGACAGCATTGTTAAGCAGCT
>JBEBGP010000290.1:0-3583 GCA_040081045.1 Candidatus Nitrotoga sp. | reverse complement strand
GTCATACACAGTCCACAGCAGGTGGCCATGCTGGATGCTTACCCGCGCCGCGCCGCATTGGATGTGTGGCTCAAGGTGAATACCGGCATGAATCGCCTGGGCTTTGCCGCGCGTGAATTATCTGCGGTGATGGAAAAGCTCAAAGCGCATCCGGCGGTGCGCGACATCACACTAATGACACATTTCTCACATGCCGATGAAGCCAAAGGCGTGACCACGCAGATGGAGAAATTTAACCAGCAGGTTGCGCCCTATCGATTGGCGCGATCATTGGCAAACTCGGCGGCATTACTGCGCTATCCGGCAACCCACGCTGACTGGGTGCGCCCCGGAATTATGCTATACGGTTCCTCTCCCTTTCCGGAAATCAGTGCGCAGCAGCTGGGATTGCAGCCAGTGATGACATTGCAGAGTGAAATTATTGCGGTGCATGATCTGGAGGCGGGGGAGTCAATCAGTTATGGCGGATTGTTTAGTGCCGGACATCCTATGCGTATCGGCGTGGTGGCCTGCGGTTATGCAGACGGTTATCCACGCCACGCGCCAAGTGGTACGCCAATTCTTGTGGATGGACGGCGCACCCGTATTTTGGGGCGCATCACGATGGACATGCTTTGTATAGATTTAAGCGCACACGCTGCTGCCAAGGTGGGCAGTACAGTGACGCTGTGGGGAGAAGGATTGCCTGTGGACGAAATTGCGCAGGCGGCAGGCACGATCAGCTATGAATTGCTATGCGCGATAGCCAGGCGAGTGCCAGTCATAGCCAGATAAAATTTTTGGCAGCAGAAATCTTTACCCAAGCATTTCTAATAATTCAAAGTTTTAAATCACTTTAATAAATGCTTTACATGCTCGCGCTCTTCCAGCAATTCCTGATAACTTTCCTGCATGTGTTTTTTCCCTGCCTCGTTTATGATTAAACCTTGCACAATATGGTATTGCCCATTGCTGCATGTCACAGGAAAGCCATATACCACGCCTGCGGGAACGCCGTAGCTGCCATCAGAAGGTACGCTCATGGTGACCCAGTCATCGGGACGGGTATCCAACATCCAATCGCGCATATGGGCAATGGCCGAGTTGGCCGCGCTGGCCGCACTGGATAGACCGCGTGCTTCAATCACTGCGGCACCGCGCTTTTGTACGGTAGGAATAAATTCGCTATCAATCCAGCTGTGATCTTGTAGCATGTCCAGTACGCGTTTGCCATATACTTCACTGTGCGACAAATCTGGATATTGGGTGCCGGAATGATTGCCCCATACCACCATTTTCCTGATGTCCTGTACCGGCTGATTTAATTTTTTCGCAATTTGCGCGATGGCACGATTGTGATCTAGCCGCGTCATTGAACTAAAATTTTTAGGGTTCAAATTGGGCGCGTTATGCATGGCGATCAGCGCATTGGTGTTGGCCGGATTGCCCACTACCAGTACTTTTACATTGGGCGAGGCGACTTCATTCATCACCTTGCCTTGCTCGGAAAAAATTCCCGCGTTGGCGGTGATCAGGTCTTTGCGCTCCATCCCCTTGCTGCGCGGTCGCGCGCCCACCATCAAAATTACTTCCGCATCGCGAAACGCAACTTTGGGATCATCCGTGATAATGACCCGTTGCAGCAGTGGAAAAACGCAATCTTCCAACTCCATCGCCACGCCGAGCAGGGTGGTTTGCGCTTGCGGGACGTCGAGCAGCTGCAGTACGACTGGTTGATCGCGCCCCAACATGCCACCGTTAGCGATGCGAAACAGCAGGCTGTATCCAATCTGACCGGCAGCACCTGTAATGGCAATACGGATAGGGGCTTTTATAGCAATCTCCTTATAAAATGGCAATCTTCAGCGATATTTTCAAGGAGGCATTCTGCCAGTGTTCGGCTGACATGCAAAGGGGGGTGTTATGCAGATAAGCCATACAAAAACATTGTTTATAGGAAGATGGTGCGCCAGAAGAGATAAATTTGGGCACTGGATAGAGGAACTTATTTTGCCTTAACGTTCAAGATCCGGTGCATGATGGGTTGGGCAATTAACCCTGATTTGATCATGGAGTCTTCAATCAAAGGGCGTGCCCAGTCAGGGCATGGATACTTTCTATTGGCCGCTAGGCGGTTGGGCGCTCGCGCGGGATTCAAGCCATTCAGTTCTTTTACGTGAGCGATCCAACAAGTTTTGACCGAGCGGTCGAAGCGACTCTTTATGTCAACTTGAATATCGCGGTATGTCATTGCATTATCTTCTCCATACGGCAGTCAACATATCTAAATGCTTCACCTCAACCGCCAAACTGCAAAAGGCACTCGTGAACGGCGCGCCAGTCAGTGCTTCCTTGTTTTACTAGATTTTCATAATATTTCATCATCCTATCCTATGTGCAGACCGCTCCTAAGCCCAGGTTCGCCTATATTGCCCCGCAGGAATATATTGAAAGCAAGCGATATCCTTGGAGATTGCCTCTCTTTTTCTAAACGCGGGACATCGTGATGGAGTTCTGACTTCCATATCACAACGTCCCCATTCTTTACCGGCACTAACCTTGTTCTGGCATTGTATTTTGTGTTTTCCTTTGGGGCAAAATAAAACGTTTTATTTTGCTCTGCAAGATTATGAAATCTTACACAGTCTCCTTCTTCGACATTGGGGTAATAGCACCCGGAAAGAAACGAGTTTGCGTGGCAGTGTGGATGGTGAAATTCACCGCTATGGGTTATATTTAGCCATGACTGGACATAATAAAACTCTGGGGTGTTTTTGGAATTAAAAACGTGATCGAAATACATATATGCCATTCTCATTATGTCGGTGCTGAGATCTTGCATACCCTCCTCATCAAAAATTTGATCGGTTTTTGAGGTCCAATTGCCCTCATTCTTCTCGACATTCTGCAACTCTCTTTCGATTATTGCATTTTCACTCTGATGCAGGTCTCTGTTCAGATTGAAAGACATAACAACTGTAGGGAACAGTTCGATGACAGACACTTTCATAATTTTCTCCTACTACACCCGTGCCACGAACGAGTGACGGATTCCAAATTTAACAGGGTTGACCATATCCGGGGATAAAGAAAGCGCGATGGGAACACCATCATGTGTCCGGCATTTAATTTTGTTCTCTCGTCCCGCATTACGAGCTCGCCGTTATCTGTAGTCACCATTTTGATGATCTTATAGTCATCCGTATCTTTTAACATTATTCGCCATAAATATACTGCGACTGCGATCGCAGTGCTTTGCTGTCGGCTGGTCTTGTTAATATCCATTCCGCGATGAAAATCACGGACTGTTTAATGTCTGATAGGTATTTATAATGCCTATCCCATACCCTCTGCATCATATATGAAATATATGCATTATCGCAATGCTTTGTCTTCCGCCAATACATACAGATCTGAGCGATATGGATGGCTTGATACCCAGCCTGCACTGACTTCCACGCATAATAACTCAAGCCGCAATTGATCCTGATTGGTATCGGTTTGGGTATGCATGAGAGATGACTATTTCTAATGGGCAATCTGGATTTAAATATTATTCAGCGACCAAAGTGGCGCTGATTATGTTCATAGGGTGCAAATAAAA
>JBEBGP010000052.1:0-13364 GCA_040081045.1 Candidatus Nitrotoga sp. | reverse complement strand
CATGACCGGCGTTTTTTGGATAATGTCACTACGCGCATTATCGAATTGGATCGTGGCAATCTCGCTTCCTTCCCCGGCAGTTTTGCGGCGTATCAAATTAAAAAGGCTGAGATGCTGGAAGTGGAAGCCACCCATCAGCAAAAGTTTGACAAGGTGTTGGCGCAGGAAGAAGTTTGGATACGCCAGGGTGTGCAGGCACGGCGCACACGCAACGAAGGCCGGGTGCGGCGCCTGGAGCAGCTGCGTTTGGATAGGGCAGCGCGGCGTGACCGGGTCGGCACGGTCAAACTCAATGTCGATAGCGGTGAGCGTTCCGGAAAACTGGTGGCCGAATTAATTAATGTCAGCAAAAGTTATACCCATAAAAAAATCATTGATGATTTTTCCTGTCGTATTATGCGGGGTGACCGCGTGGGTCTGCTGGGTCCGAATGGCGCGGGGAAATCGACGCTGCTTAAAATTATTCTCGGTGAATTGCAGCCCGATTCCGGCACAGTACACAGCGGTACCAAATTGGCAGTGGCGTATTTTGACCAGATGCGCGAGCAGTTAAATGAAGAGGCGAGCTTGATCGACACCATTAGCCCCGGCTCGGATTTCATTACCATAGGCGACAGCAAAAAACACGTTATCAGCTATCTGGAAGATTTTTTATTTCCACCGCAACGTGCCCGCTCACCCGTGAAATCACTGTCCGGCGGCGAGCGTAATCGTTTGTTGCTGGCACGATTGTTTGCCCGTCCCGCCAACGTCCTGGTGCTGGATGAACCGACCAACGATCTGGATATTGAAACGCTGGAACTACTGGAAGCTTTGTTGCAGGAATACCAGGGCACACTGTTTTTGGTGAGCCATGACCGCGCATTTTTGGATAACGTAGTTACGCAGGTAATCGCCTTTGAAGGTAATGGTCAATTGCGCGAATATGCGGGTGGCTATGAAGATTGGGTACGGGCGCAGGCCTATGCTGATACCCAGGCGCGGCAGGCAAGCAAAGCCAGTGTGAAAAATGCCGCACCCGCAAGCAGTAAAAAATCCAGCGCCCCACAGGCCAAAATGTCTAGTAATGCCCCGGCAAAATCTGCGCTGAAATTAACTGCCAATGAATTGCGCGAGCTGGATCAGTTACCCGCCAAAATTGAAAAGTTGGAACACGAACAAGCTACCATCGCGCAACGATTAAGTGACCCGACAATCTACCGCGCCCATGCAGATGAGGCCAAAACATTGCAGGCGCGTTCAACTGAAATTCAGCAGACATTAACCCGGCTTATGCAGCGCTGGGAGCAATTGGAGGAGCGGAAAACTTGCTGAAAACAAGGTATAAAAACAGTCAATCAAACGGTATGGAGACTTTACCCTATTGTTTTGTTGAAATGGCGGGGTATAACGGGTAAGCCAAGCATCGAATCGATTGGACAATAAAAAGCCGCAGTCACCTGCGGCTTTTTGCGTTGCACTTACAAACCTGCCTACGGAGGCGGATAGAGATGTTGGCCTCGATTGCGCAGACCTTAGAACGTCCACCCCGCGCCAATCAATCCGGTCGTCAGCTTCGGCTTGATCTTGTGGGTTGCTCCAGGTTCAATGAGCCCCATGTTTACGGTTACTGTGCTTCCCATAATGTGATGCCATTCGGTGAATAAATACATGTTGTTCGCCAGTGCCTGCCGCACCCCGGCTCCAAAACCGACACCTGAGAAATCTTGGGTGAGGGTTCCGGAGATGCCATCTACCACATCGTTTATCTTGACTTCTACTTTTGCTTGGTTCAGGGAGAGTTTGCCGTAGGCAACCGTTGAGGCTCCCAGCTTCCAGCCGACCTCGCCAACCAAGCCTCTCATATCCACGATTTCAGTTGCCATGCTGAATCCCGCATTGTTGTTGATATCATCCGCTTTCAGCGTAAAAGGATTTATATATAACCCGATGCCGAAGATGATATTGTCGTCGTTGGGCATGGCGAAACGCGCACCCCCCTCGATCTGGCCGGTGAAGTTACTTTTGCCAGCGGTTGAATTTTCTGCTGGAGGAGCAGCCGGATCAAAATCCACAACATCGGAAGCTACAGCATTGAAGCCCAAGCCCCCGTTTACGTACCACTGTGTCTCGGCAGATGCATAGGGAGCAGCAACGAGTCCTGCGGCAGCGAGCATGAGAATAAAAACGCGTTTTAACATTTTTTAGAACTCCTTAACGTTATGGTTATGAATAGGGGAGGAAACAAGTCCGAATCTAGGGAAACGCTGATTAAGTGTTTACGCGGGTGAATTGCTACGTTGCACGGTGCTCGAAATCCTCATGTATACCGCATACATTACGGTTTCTGCGCGCCGTGTGCCTTGCCCTTCTTCCCGCTCGCCGACTTAATCAGCGTTTCCCTAAATGATGCGAGTGATGCGAGCCGGACATGCTGGCATTATGCATTCTTCACGGTAGTTGTCAACAAACAAGTGCCCTTCATATGTAGTGCCCTTCATATGTCCAAAAGAGGACTGCCTTGCCCGCTTCGCAGGCATAGTGACTCTTGAAGGTTATCTACATACTTGCAATACGAAGCAGCAAAAATTTTCCGGAATACTTCTCAATTTTCAGCCTGTCCCGCACTACCGTTCTTATCCGATAGAGTCTGTATAAAACGCAATACTTCCTGTGCGTGGCCATCGGCTTTGATACCCCGCCATTCGCGGCGTAGCACGCCGTATTGATCGAGTGCGAAGGTGCTGCGTTCGATGCCGCGCACTTGTTTGCCATACATGTTTTTAATTTTTATGACATTAAACTGGGTGCATACTTTTTCTTCACTATCTGATAGCAAGGCGAATGGCAGTGTAAATCTGGCTTTGAAGTTTTCGTGGGATTTAATGCTGTCCCGTGAGATGCCCACTATTTCGCAATGGGCGTGTTGAAAGCCGGGGTAGAGATCGCGAAACTGCTGGCTTTCTGTTATGCAGCCGGGCGTGTTGTCTTTGGGGTAAAAGTATATGACCAGAGCTTTTCCCAAGGCGGAGGAGAGTATGAAATCGACTTGGCCAGTGGCGGGCAATATGAAGTTGGCAACAGGTTGGTCCAGCATTGATTTTATCTCCGGTGTGGGGTTGGGGTTATTTTGCCTTGGTTGGCAATCTTGTCAATCAGGGTAAGTGTCTCACGTGCCAGTTGATTAAATCCGCTGTCAGATGGGTTATCAAGTACAAGCCGTGGCGCATCACTATAGTTGGGATAGTGATGATGTATGGATTTGTTGTAGGCCGGGTCGTAGTGCTGCTCCAGTAACTCGGTAATGAGTGCATCCCAGGCTTGCGTTTCACACAGGCTTTGCCAGTGCGTAATTTGTGCGTTGGAGTGTGAGCCTCTCAAGCGGAGCAATAGTGTGTGCAGTAGTGCCGGGCGCTGTAAAAAATGGGTGTAGTCCCCACGTAATAATTCAATGCGCAGCTTGATTGGTGTTTCCAAGCGAAGACACGGGCTGGTCCACATTTTTTCGATGAGCTTGTCGGGCACGCGCACCGCACCGATTTTTTTACTTTCAGATTCAATAAAAACAGGTCTGGTGAGGTCAAAAGATTTTAGTTGCACCAACAATTGACTATCGAAAGATTTTTGCCCGGGCTGGTGCTCATGGACGACATCGCCAAGCACAGATCCGCGGTGCCTGGCTATTTGTTCCATATCCAATACTTGCGCGCCATGGTGCGTTAATGCGTTGAGTAAGCGGCTTTTGCCGCTGCCGGTTAATCCGCACAATACATAAAGGGGGAGTTGATACGGCACAATGGCTAGCTGTTGTAAAACATATTGCCGATAGTTTTTATAGCCCCCTTCCAGCCGCGCTGCAGCGAAACCAATCTGCCGTAAAACGTGGGTTAGCGAGCTACTGCGTTGTCCGCCGCGCGCGCAGTAGATAAGTGGTTGCCAATTGCGGGGTTGGTTTTGCCAGGATTGCTCAAGGTGATGGGCAATGTTACGTGCGATGAGCGTCGCGCCCAATTTTTTGGCCTCAAATGGGGAATATTTATGGAGCGTTCCTACACGTTCGCGTTCAGTATCGTTAAGTACCGGGTAATTGGATGCTCCCGGGATATGGTCTTCTGCGTACTCGGAGGGCGAACGCACGTCAATGAGGCAAGTAAAGTCGGCAAGTTGCGCGGCGGTAATAAATTCAGGATGTTTCACAGAGTGGTAATGGTTTTAAGATGTAAGTGGTGAGAGTTCGTGTGTTTGCATTAGTTTTAAGCTAGGGAAGCACTGATTTAATCCTCCATGTACCCGCGGGTACGCCGTGGTTGCCTCGCAGAGGTTTTTGCCCCTTTTGGGGGTAATGGGCTAATAACAAAGTCAGGCAATTTGCTACTCAATAAATTGAGTGCAAAGTTGACACAGCCCAAACAACACACGCTGGCCGCGTTGCAGGCCGCCCGTAAAGCCGATGTCGCGGCCATGTGGGATTAATCAGTGTTTCCCTAACGAGTTTGGCTGAATATACTGGTTTTTTAGTCAAAGTGAAGCTGGCCTAAGAGGTTTGTTTGTGCGGATTATAAAATGCTGGCGGATTTGGGAAACCAATTATTTGTATTTGGGTTAAAAAAATTACTCAATTCTCACCCATGAACCTTGTAATTCCTAAAAGTGAGGAAGAAAGGGGGGGTAAAATGCTTGCAGGCTAAGCAAGACCATTGATTTTACAGGGAGCCCCCCAAATTTGTAGTATGGAATTGAGGCATAATATACCCCTAAATTTAGGTGATTTGATTTGGCGGCAAGGGGTTTTAGGTAGGATTTTATTGTGTGGCACATTATGTGGCACGAAAACTGCTACCGTAATGTGGCGGGGCAGTGAAGCTTGATTGTATGTTTTACGGGTCTTCTGACCTAGTTTAATGTTTAATAAGAAATTTTTTGTTTGGTCGTTGACATTGCCAAGTATCTCATACATCATGGTGACGCATTTTTTTGGTTTGTTTATTTTGAGTTAATTGAGGTTGTTCTTTTGCCTCAGTTGCTGTTTAGGTGCAGCCTTGGGTTGTGATTGGTTGTCGGGGTTTGACTGCAAAGTCGGTTGAGCCGATGGCTGGTGAAACTCTGAGCTTGCTGGTTCTGGTAATTCCGTGCCGACATCTGTTTTGTCGGCGGTTTAATTGTTCGTTGGGGAGCCACTTACGATGCACCGTATTTTTTTACATTCGATAGTTTTATTGGTGGGGTTGTTTGCGACTACTGCAAGTTTTGCGGATAGTTCTACGGCTCATGATGGTGTAGCCCACAGCGCGGGCAATGCTGCCGCAGCTGATGCTGTTAAAAAGGGTGGCTTTATCGCTGATTACGACAATATATTTATTGTGAAGGGCGGTCCTGAGGCCAAGCCCACGACAGAGATCAAGCCTCTTGAGTGGAATTGGGTGGATAAACTTTTCTATAATCCCTTGGGGTTGCTGGATCCGCTCTGGGATCATCTGGGTCGTGAAGTCGAGCAGCCTATCGAGTTTCCACATGATCGCCACGCGGGTGATCCGGGTAAGATTAATCCGGATGGGAAGCCTGGCGATGGCATTAATTGTATGTATTGCCATACATTTGCCCGTCGTAGCTTAACTGCGGGTATACCACCATTGCGTAAATGTATCGGATGTCATGAGCATATTCCCTCTGTGCGGGATACGCCGCGTATCGTTAAACTTTTTGAATACTGGGATGCCGGCAAGCCTATTCCCTGGAAAAAAGTGCACGATTTGCCGGATTACGTGCGTTTTAACCACGAGCGCCATATCCAGCGATTTATATTTAAGCAAGAGCGCCCCTACAAAGAGGTCTGCGGGTATTGTCATGGTGATATTTCTTCGATGACGGTTGCGCGTCGGCAAAGAACATTGTCCATGGGCTTTTGTGTGAATTGCCATAAGAAAAATCACGCGCTTGACAATACTTACACCAAGGCCGGGCATGGACCAAATGATTGCTTTATGTGTCACAAGTAAAGTTGGGATGGCAATTTCAGATAGCTTAATGTTGGCAGGATCATAGATTTCACATGAGGATTCAACGATGATGGAAAACAATTTTAATCGGCGCGATTTTTTAAAGGTGTTGGGGTGGGGTGGCGCTGCGGTAGCTTTGAGTGCCTGCGGCAATACCTCGGTTGAGGATGGTACGGAGTTTGTTACCTCTCACGCCACTGCGGCAATGCCTGAGTATGCGATCCCTGGTGTTTACGTGCATTACAATTCAACCTGTGCTCAATGTGATGGCGGTTGCAGTATCTTTGGTCGTTTGCGGGAAGGTCGTGTGTTAAAGCTCGAGGGCAATCCCGAGTCGCCTATCAATAAGGGTAAAATTTGCGGTTTGGGGCAGGCAGCACTGCAGGCTCACTATAACCCTGACCGTATTACGCACCCCATGTTGCGTAAGGGTGACCAAGGTGAGACGATTACTTGGGATCAGGCTTTTGCCTTAATTAAAGATAAATTGGCTGGGGTCGATGGGGGCGAAGTTGCTTTCTTGACTGGGGCAACCAGTGGTCATACTGGCGCGTTGTTGGAAAACTATATGGGTGCGCTGGGATCGGCTAAGCATTATGCTTATGAGCCAATTACTCCCTCGGTTGTGCGTGCAGCCAACAAAAAGAGTTATGGCGTGGAAATGCCGCGTCTACATATCGACAAGGCTCGGGTAGTGCTTTCGTTTGGCGCGGATTTCTTGGGTGCTTGGGTGTCGCCGGTGAATTTCACGCAACAATATGCTAAGTTCCGCAAGGGTTCGGACGGTATGCGTGGGGTGTTGGTGCAGGTTGAATCCAAAATGACTTTAACGGGCGCAAATGCTGATCGCTGGCTGTGTATTCGTCCGGGTACGGAAGGTATTTATGCGCTGGGGTTAATTAATGCGCTGGGTGCGAAAGGGTTTAAGGTTCCTGCAGCTGCGGCAGCGATTGCCAAGGATTACACAGCGGAGCTGGTTGTTCAGGAAACGGGTGTTTCTGCCGAGCATACCGAAAAGTTGGTTGCAGTGCTGATGCAGCGTACTCCTAGTTTGGTATTGGTCGGAACAGCAGCCGAGGGTTATGCTCACGGTTCGCAGAATGCGGCCGCGATCACTTTGCTTAATCATGTGTTGGGGAATGTGGGTAAAACGATGGTGTATCCTGCCAGCGTTCCATTTCCCCAAATTGAGCCAAAAGTCGGGGGGCGTTATGCCTTGCATGCGCTGAGTGATGAAATGAAGCAAGGTAAGGTCAAGGTATTGTTCACTTGTGGATCCAACCCTGTATTTACCTCAAATCCATCGGTAGAGTTTAAGGAAAACCTGCAGAAGGTGCCATTTAAAGTGGTGCTCACGCATTACCGCGATGAGACGGCCATGGAAGCTGATCTGGTGTTGCCCTTGGATTCTGTGCTGGAGGATTGGGGAAGTTCGGTGCCGGAGTATATGGCCGAAACAGCGCAGATCAATATTCAACAAGCGTTATCAGAGAGGCTTTATCCGGAAACGCGCGGAGTTGGTGATATATTGCTGGCCTTATTAAAGCAGCGTCGCCCGGCTGAGTATGACAAGTATGAGGATTTTTATGCCTATCTGCGTAATGCGATGGTGACAAATAAAGTTGCATTGGGTGCCGATAGCGGGACATCAGATGACATTTTCTGGAGAGATACGTTAAGTCGGGGCATCATCAAGTTGCCCGCTACGACAGCCAAGGTGTCAGGCAAACTGACAGCCATTCCATCTGTTGCCAAATTAACCTTGCCGGGTGCTTTTGCTGTGGATGAGGCTTACCCGTTCCATTTGATTCCTTACACATCTGCGCATGTGCGCGATGGTCGTCATGCAAACATACCGTGGCTGCAGGAATCTCCCGATCCACTTACTACAATTGTCTGGGATAGCTGGATTGAAATTCATCCAACTACCGCCATCAAGCTTGGGGTGGTGGAAGGAGACATCGTGGAGGTGGCATCCAGAAGCGGCACGATTAAGGTGATGGTGTACGTGTTTAAGGGTATACATCCTGATGCGGTTTCCATACCTATGGGTTATGGTCACGAGGCGATGGGACGCTATGCCAAAAATGTGGGTTCTAACGTGTTCAAGATACTTGACTCTATTTTTGATCGTGAAACAGGTGAATTGGCCTTGCATGAAACGCGCGTTAAAGTCACCAGAACAGGGCAGAAAGTAAAGATAGTTAAGGATGAAGGACCCTATGGTGGTGGTCAGGCAGGCAAGCGTATTGCCTTGAGAAAAACAACTGACAAAGTCAATCTTTCGAAGGAGATATAAAAAGTGTCTATCGCAAATTTATTACAGAATTGGTCCAGGTATCGCGATACCCATCCTTATGGTGGAGCCAAGCCGCACATGGGTTATAAGTGGGCCATGGCTATAGACATGGATATATGTACGGGCTGTAATGCTTGTACGGTAGCCTGCTATGCGGAGAACAACCTTGCTGTTGTGGGTAAAGAAAAATTTTTGAATGGTAAATCCATGCATTGGATACGTATTGAGCGTTATTGGCATGATGAGCAAGAGCCTACGGATCCTTTGCAATTGGCTGCGTACAGGGCTTCCGGGGCAGGCAAGCATTTCCCTGATCAGGGCGCGCATTTCCTGCCCATAATGTGCCAGCACTGCGAGGCCGCACCGTGTGAAACCGTGTGTCCGGTTGGTGCGACTAACCATACTCAGGATGGTATCAACTCACAGATTTACAACCGCTGTGTCGGTTCGCGCTATTGCAATGTGAACTGTCCTTACAAGGTTCGCTATTTTAACTGGTTTAACTATCAGGATCCAGCTACTGAGAATGCTTGGCCCGAGCCGTTGAACCAGCAATTGAACCCGGACGTAACAGTACGCAGCAAGGGTGTTATGGAAAAATGCACATTTTGTGTGCAACGCTTGCGTGCAGTGATGGTGGATGCGCGTACAGAAGAACGTTTGGTGCGTGAAGGAGAGGTGCAAACGGCTTGCCAACAGGCATGTATGGCCGGAGCAATCTCATTCGGTAATATGCTGAATCCTGATTCAAGAGTGGGCAAACAATGGATAGAGCAGGAAGTTAATATTGCGCTGGATGTGCAGGTGAAGAATGAGCATGTGGGTGATAATACCCCGAAACGCGGCTATCGGATTCTGGAGAATTTGCGTCCCTATCCGTCAGTTATGTATCTGGAGCAAGTGCGCGAAAGTGCGGTGTAGCGCTTAAAGGCGCGAGTACTTTTGTGGTTCTTCAAATTCTGAATCAAGGGAAGGAAGCAAGGCAATGACAATAAAGATTAAAAACGATAAACCGTTTCTCCGGGATAAATCCAAGATGTTGTGGACAGGTGAGCCGGCGGAAGCTGAAGTGAGGGATCTTAGTCCGCACGTCAGTTTTGCCCAGATTACCAGCGATGTGGTCAACAGCTTGGAGAACCCGCGGCCTATTTATTGGTGGGCTATAGCAATCTGCGTTTTCATGGTGGGTGTGGGTGTGGCTTGTGAGGTTTATCAGTATCAAACCGGCTTGGGCGTATCCAACAAGAGCAACACCATGTATGGGGTGTTTATATCGCTTCGTTCGTTTTCTGGGTGGGGGTCAGCCATGCCGGTACGTTGCTGTCGGCGTTGTTGCACTTAACGCACTCGGATTGGCGTAAATCAGTCTTTCGTTACGCTGAAGCCATGACAACTTTCGCGTTAATGACGGCAGGATTGTTTGTGTTGGTGCATTTGGGACGTATGTGGCAGGTTTATTACGTGATGCCTTATCCAAACGAGCGCGGGGTGTGGTCTAACTTCCAGTCACCTTTGGTATGGGATATGTTTGTTATTGGTACGTATTTAACGTGCTCCAGCATTTTTCTTTATACCGGCATGATTCCCGATCTGGCCGTGTTCCGCGATAATATTCATGACGGTTGGCGTAAGAAGTTGTATACCTTCTTGGCCATGGGCTGGCAGGGTACAGATCGTCATTGGCGCAATTTCCGCGTGGCCTATCTGACTTTGTCTGTATATCTCATTATCTTGGCGGTTTCCGGGCACTCGGTGGTTTCTTCAGACTTTGCCATGTCGCAGCAGCCGGGCTTCCACATCACTTCTTTCCCGCCTTACTTCGTTGTCGGGGCGCTGTATTCTGGTAATGCGGCCTTGATTACGGTATTTATTATCCTGCGCTATATGTTCAGGTATGAACAGTACTTGAACATGGACGTATTAAGAAAGCTGGTTCGTCTGACTTTTGCACTGGCAATGATCTGGACGTATCTGCACCTGATTGAAATGGCTACCGTTTGGTATGGACATGACACAGCAGCCAGAGATCAGTTGTACTTTAAAGCTACGGGTGTTTATGCGGGATGGTGGTGGCTGTTTAACTTCTTGGCTATCGTTTGCCCCTGGGTCATGGCATTCCGCCGTTGGCAAACTAATTTGCCGGTGCAGATGGTTCTGTCACTGTTACTGAACTTGGGTATGTGGCTGGAACGCTGGATGATTATTGGACCTACTCTGGGGCATAGTCATTATCCATGGACATTTGACTTTGATCAGTGGCCGAGCTTTGTACAGTGGGGTATCTTGTTCGGTAGTTTTGGCTGGTTTAGTCTGTTGATCCTGATATTTTGTAAGGTGTTCCCTGCGGTTTCCATGTATGAGTTGAAAGAATTGGCTTATGCTCGCAAAGTGGAGGTGCACCATGCCCCTGCCGGTGAACCTGCTACGAAAGGAGCACATTAAAATGAGTAAGCGCCATTTGTTAGCGTTATTCGATAGTTTCGACGAGGCTGGTGAAGCGATTTTGGAGCTGCGTAAAACCAAGCTCAAGGGTTTTGATACTGAGCATGACATGATTATCAAGTCGCCTATCGAGCATCCGGAATTTGAGAGGGTGCTTGGGCCAAAACCTGTGCATGTACAGTGGTTCCCCTTGTTTGGTTCACTGGTGGGTTGTACGTTTCTGTTCATGTTGGTGTCCGGCGCGCAAGCCAACTTTTTTGAGCAATTGAAAGGTGGTAAGCCCATTGTGCCGATCCCTATCAATTTGGTCATAACTTACGCCTTATTTATGCTTTCCGGCGTTTTCTTCACGGTACTTGGATTGTTCGTTTGTGCTGGCCTTCCAGCGAGACGAGTGCCTTTGTACACATCCAGGGTGTTGGATGACCAAATTGGTGTCTTGGTCAAGGCGGATGAGGCGACCTTGCCTGCCATCAAGGCAATATTTACTAAACACAAGGCTGTTGAGTTTCAGGAAGAGGCGGGCAAATGAAGAATTTAACTTTTGCAGTTGTATTGATCTGCACACCCATGTTGGCTCAGGCTTGGCCGTGGTCGCATGATATGGCCAACCAAATCAGCATTAAATCGCAAGGCAGTCCTGGATTCCTGCATAACAGGACTCCAACATTGAATGCTGATCCTGGAATGCGAATCATGCCTACGCGCTCTGTGCCAGTTCCTGCTGTTGCCGCTACACTTATGCCGAACAGGGAGATTGCCGAAGCAACCATGAAGAATCCAATCCCGGCAACCGCAAAATCAATCAAGACAGGCAAGCAGCTTTTCGATATTTTATGCACACCATGCCATGGTTTCGAGGGCAGGGGGGATGGCGAGGTTGGAAATAGATTTGTTCTTCAGCCGTTTGATTTGACCTCAGATGAGGTGAAGGCACGATCTGACGCATTTATATGGTCACAGATGACATTTGGTGGGGTGTTCATGCCAACCTATGCGAATGACCTGTCCCCGGAGGAGCGCTGGCACGTGTTGAATTACGTGCGCCAAGTGCTGCAAAAATTGCCAAAGACACCCGTGGCATCAGCTAATTAAGGAGCACTAGGAATGATTACGTTTACCAATTGGTCTGTTTTGTCCGTCAGTTTTTTATTCGTGCTCTTTATCGCACTGGCAAGTGTTGCCCTGTGGGCTGTGATCTATCTTGCAAACGGTGACTGGTATAAAGATATTCGGCATCTGTTGAAGCCATTATTTTTCCTGTTCCCATTTGCTTTGGTGTTACTCATTATATTGTTGATAGGCGGGGAATATACTTTTCCTTGGCTCAAACATGATCCTGAGCATGGGGCGCACCTGAATGCATGGCATAACTATACGTTTCTGGTGGCGCGCCAAATCCTCGGACTTTTATTTGCTATGGGCTTGTGCTGGTTGTTCATCAAGCGCCAGGAGGTAATGGATCGCAGTAAGGAGGATGCTGAAAAATTCCACCGTGTAGCGAATTGCATACCTTGGTTGTATTTTTTATATGGTTCACTGGTGGCGTTTGATTTCGAAATGACATTGTTGCCTATGTGGCATAGTGCGCTGTTCTGTGCATATTTCTTTATCAGCAACTTTAATATGTTCTTGTCATTCTTAGTGATATGGATATATGTGTTGAATAAACAGGGCGTATTGGTCACGCCTGTGCCGCACTTTGTTTATAACTACTTGTCGCAAATGATGCTGGGTTTCACGGTATTGTGGATGTATACGCACTTTTCGCAATTCCTGATTATCTGGTACGGTAATTTGCCCGATGAGAGAAACCGTATTGAAGCCATGCAGACAGGTGATTTCAGCGTGTTGTGGTATATGATGGTTGCGTTTAAGTGGTTCATTCCATTGTTCTCACTGCTGATGCGAAAAACTCGGCACACCCCAGAATTGGTTATATCGGTTGCTGCGGTAATTATTACAGGAACATTGATTGAGCGGTTTATCTGGAGAGCCGGGATTAACTTCTCGGGTACTATGAATACAGGTATTCATTCACACGGTAGTGTGCCATACCTAGAGGCTATTGTAGTTCTTCCAATTATTGCTGCTATAGGGTTCTTTATTGTTCGCGGGGTAATGCGCCGAAATCAACTACTCAAGGCGTGAGCAGGTTTATGATGACCCTTTACTCGGGAACGTCTGATCCCTTTAGTCAGCGTTGTAGGATTGTGCTGTATGAAAAGGGAATGGACTTCCAGGTTATAGATGTGGACGTGTACAACAAGCCTGAGGATTTAGCGGTAATGAACCCTTATAACAGGGTGCCGGTGTTGGTGGAGCGGGAACTGGTTTTATATGAATCCAACATTATTAATGAATATATTGATGAGCGTTTTCCCCATCCGCAGTTGATGCCTGCAGATCCGGTTATGCGCGCGCGAGCCAGACTGTTTTTGCACCGCTTTGAGACCGAGATGTTTTGTCATATCGAAGCGCTGGAGGGAGGGGCACAAAAGGCCGCAGATAAGGCAAGGCTGGCTGTGCGGGACAGTCTGACGCAAATAGCCCCGGTATTCGCCAAGCAAAAATATATGCTGGATGATGGGTTTTCAATGCTTGACGTGGCGATTGCACCTTTGTTGTGGCGTTTGGATCATTATGGT
>JBEBGP010000284.1:0-13388 GCA_040081045.1 Candidatus Nitrotoga sp. | reverse complement strand
CTACAGTTGAAAAATAGAATTCCAGATTAATACCAGCCCCCACTGGACCTACTGCCAGTAAAGTACGTTCCAATATTTTGCCATCCGGGTCGATTGTGGAATCATACGAAATACCAAACCCCCTGCGATCAAGGAACACCCCTTGTAATACCGAACGGCGACCGACCACAGCAAACGCGTTCGTGCAGTGACCATATTCTGGGCGCGTTTGGCTAAAGTCCATAGAGCGCCCCATCACATGGTGATAGGAAACTTCCGGGGAGGCATCCTTGGGTGCAGAGGCGAACCTGCGGCAACGTTCACGAGCAGCTTTTTTACCTGCGTACACCAAATCGCTTGCCACAATCTCAAAACGCTCTCTTAAGTGTGCTGGTACATCCTGTGTGTCAAACAGCGTGATAAGGTCACTAGTGGTATTGTGTTCACCCCCAACAAACCAGGTGTCATCGGGTATATCAATGCCTCTTTTGCGCAAACCCTCGCGCACCACAGGACGATTGCACATTGCAGCCATAGTGCGCGCATTCGGACCACTATGATCACCGCTCACCGCACCACAGTCATATGCGTTTTTATGTGGATTGTTTTCCATCGTACTACCGTGCATGCAATTGATCACGATCGGTGCAAAGTTATGCGTCATGCCAATGTTGCGCAGCAATACTTCCATCATATTTACTTGTTCTTCATCGGTATAACCTATTGGCTTACCAATGGGATTGAAGCCATATTTCTGAATGTCAGATTCCGTAGCACGTTTAAAAAACACTTCCGTCTCTACTGGCGGCACAACCAGCTGGTGCAGCTTTTCCATCCCAGCAAAATACTTAACCGGGAAGAAAATTCTGCCCACCAACGGCAACGCCATCAGAAAACCGAACAGGTCAATGATGAAATATGAAGAAAGCACGTTGCGTTTCGCTTCCCAATAGGCATTGTGCGCCGCCTCCAGCCATCTGTACCGCTTTTTATGCAACGGTGCAGTGGTAGAAAAAGCAGCATCACGCGGCACTTCAAACGTACGATGAGCCGGCACCCTTACCTGGGGGCATAAAGGTTTGGAATCATGCCAATCCAACCCCTGATAGTCGTGAACCACTCCCACGAAACCAGCAGCACCAAAAGTTTCATACTCGGGATCAAGCTCATCGAATGCGCGATGAATGCTCTCTTCCCGCTCGTCAATACAGAAGATAACCTGACCCTTCGGGCGCTTATTTCTGGTCCGCCAACGACCTTTGCCATGATTTTGTTTAAGTGCATTGGTAATTTCATCATGGTAATGCCGCTCCATTGCCAGCAACCAGATGATCCCGTGAGATGTAGGCGGAAGTGAATTAAGTGCGCCCAGCAATTTTTCTGCCCCATCAAGACCCAAATCCCTCAATTCAGCACTGGAAATTCCAAGCAGTTGCGCCAAATGGAACATCGGCCATGCACTCTTGTACAAATTGTGCCCTGACCGCAAATCCGAGCCATCACTTTCACGCCACGCCCAAATCATATCCGCCAATATCGTCCAATGGTCATCCTCATCACCACCAGAGAAGGATTTATTGCTAACCAACGCGCGTGCCTCTTGTGCTAGACTATCTGACAGATTGCCGGCGTAAAGCTCGCGCCGCACAAAATACTCGGAAGGATGACTTGAAAAATAGTGATTAAGGCTATCCGCACTGGCATCAATTTGCCAGACGGTCTTGCAGGTTTTGCGAACCAGCAATAATTCGTAAAAAAGACGCACCGCCAAATACTGCATGGCATTGGTTGGATGCATTACCTGCTTTTTGTAGGTCGGATGCAGCTCATGCCAGAACATCATTGCTGCCCAATTTTTGAGGCGGAACAATGAACGGGCACAATATTCTCCCCACTGCTCCTGCTGAATGCCCAGCTGCTCCAGGCAATATAAAACCGCATCCTCTGCCAAAGTAGGCATGTGATGTAGCGCATCTCGCCAGCCAATTAAATCATCAAAATCAAAACAGCGTTCATGCAAAGCGAGGTTGCGCCATGCATCATAAAATCCAAGTATGCGGCCGGGCATATGCCAGGCTGCCAGTCCTTCATCAGTAAAAGCTGCGCTGATTTTAATCATGTAACGATTAACGCGCTCAACCACATCTTCACCTGTCACAGTCTTTAAAAGATCGGCATGATTCCCGCCTTTTCCAAAGGATTCAATCTGGTCAACCAAATCTTTACGGCTATGGGCAAGCATCCTTTCACGTGGATCCGCGAGATGCAGCTTTTCCATCAGCGGAGCATACTCCTCATTTTTTTTGATGACTGAAACCAGCGATTCTAAAGCACTCAAACCACGCCGATTGAGATGGTTGAGGCTCATATCATGCAGAATTATCCAGCAAAGATGCGCAGTTTCTATTGCTACCACCCCATCTTTTTCATCCCCTACTTTAAGAGAAAATAATGTGGTAGAGCCTTCGCCTGCTGCCACTCTGGCCTCATATTCCGCACTCCCTTCTTTAAGAGTGGGGAGATAGCTTCTGATTAATGCGTCTATTTCTCCATGCAACTCAGCATTCAACGGAACCGCAGGCCCACCCCAGCTTTGCATAAGTCTGAATTGCTCGGATAACGCCTCAGTCACGCCATTATCCGCGTCGCGCGCCATAAAATGAATAGGGTCAGTGGGGCTAAGTGGATCGCTCAGATCAAATGTGCCGAGGGTCGCGCTCCACAGCGACAAGACTGAATATGCTTCAAGGTTTTTATTGAAATGAGTTTTAATACTATCCAAAGTCCCACGCACCCCAAAATGTCTGCGGCTGATCACGTCAACCAGCGCAGCTTCAGAGTTTAGCCATAAAGCCCTCAACTGATGACGCTGTTCAACAGTTGGGGCAGGAGATAAATGAGCAAATTGTTTGTCCACACACTCAAGATAAGCAGCATAACGATCTTGTGGTATACCCATCACCCTCATTGATGACTCAAGACTGGCCACAGTGTCAGGTGAGTGCTCACCTGCAACCAATGCCACTGTATGAGATTGTATGTGCTTCGGCAAATCAAGATTTGTATGCGCTTTCACCCAATCTGCGAAGGTCCAATTGCGCCCTATTTGTGCAAGGCTCGCTGCCAGATCTTTCCCGGATTTTTCAATTAATACCTTGCGAACTGTCTCGGATACATCCGCGCGAAAAATACTTGATGCGTCATTTTGGAACATCTCATGGCGCAACATACCCGCACCAAGAGGCTCCACGCCATAAACAATATTGGCTGCATACACCTCTTCCAGCTTAACGGCACGACCACCAACGGTTACAACCACCTCATCTAACTTATCCTTAATGTCATTACGCCTGCGCATGGCGACCGCAAGATCATCATCATTGACCCGCCCTACTTTATACCAATCACGATAGACATCGTTATCATAGAACCCCTTGGCACCACTTACGCGCTGAGATTCCAGGATTGCTTCCTCAAAATGCAAATCCTGCCCCTGCAAGCCAAACAAAGTATTGTTATGTACAAAGGTGATATTCATAGGCCCTTGTTCAGACAACATATGACAGTAGTGCTCAACTGCGTGCTTTAAGTAATGGCGCTTATCATGGACACCATGCCCGTGATCGCCCTCTGCGTGATGATCTGACATATTAGAGACTCCTGCTTAAAGGTTTAAAAATTGACCAAATGTGCTTAAAAGACGCAAAAACATCTTCTTAACAAAATATTAAGGCGCACTAAACGCGCCTTGCACCAAAATTACTTAACCCCGATGATTGCCACCATGTGAGTGAGTGTGGCATTCATCATGTTCAACGCCATGCTTGGGAATAATCCCATGCCAACCATTAAAAACACTAAGGGTGCCATAACCAGAATTTCACGGGGGCTAAGGTCTTTCAAATCTTCCCATTTGGAATTGAAAGGCCCCATGAACATTCTGCCTATAGTACGCAATGAGTAAGCCGCAGTAATAAGCACACCAACCAACGCCAATATAACCCAGAATTTCCACCGATCAAAAGCTCCAACCAAGGCATGGAACTCACTGATAAAGCCAGCCAAACCGGGAAGTCCCATAGACGCGAGCAACGAGAGTGACATGAGGACAGCAAAGATGGGCATACGACGTCCTAAACCGCCGAACTCCGTCACCTCCCTGGTATGGGTACGCTCATAAATCGCACCGACCATGAAGAACAGCGCCGCGGTAATAACACCATGCGTGAACATTTGCATGGTTGCGCCGGTAAATCCGGTTACAGTTAAGCCCGCTACTCCAAACAAAACGAAACCCATGTGGCTCACTGAAGAAAACGCAACCATTGCTTTCAGATCCGTTTGCTTCCACGCCATGAGTGAACCGTAAACAATATTAATCAAGCCTACTGCCAACAGTACTGGCAGGAACCATTCGATTCCATGAGGAAATAACCCGGAAATACGCAACAAGCCATATGCGCCCATTTTAAGCAGTACGCCTGACAGCATCATGCTGACAGGAACAGGCGCCTCAACGTGCGCCAATGGCAACCAACCGTGTAGCGGGAATACCGGTATTTTTACCGCCACTCCAATAAAGAAAGCAAGAAATACTATTTTCTGGAAATCCGAGCTCCATGTAACATTGGCCTTCATCATCTCGACCATGTCAAAGGTATGGGTAGGTGTGGCAAGATACGCTGCAATAATACCCAGCAACATAAAGACTGAACCACCCAGGGTATACAGGAAGAAGCTCATGCTAGCCGGACCACGCTCCTTGCCACCCCAGATACCAATCAGGAAAAACATTGGAATCAGGGTAATTTCATAGAACATGTAGAACAGGAACCAGTCCTGCGCCATAAACACGCCCAAAATGGCAAACTCCATAAGCAGGAACCAGGCAAAGTAGCCTTTAACACGCTCTTCTATGCTGAATGAAGCAACCACGGCCACCAACGACAGGAGTGTAGTCAACATCACCATAGGCAATGCCAAACCATCCACCCCCAAAGTATAAGTCATCCCCATTTCTGGAACCCACTGCAGGCGCTCTACAAATTGCAACGCTGCGGTAGTCTGATCGAAGCTGCGAAACAAATGCCAAGACAGTGCAAAAGACGCGGCCGCACACAAAACAGCTATCCCCCGTATTACAGCTACGGCTTGTCTAGGTACAAGCAAAATAGCCAATACCCCCAACAACGGAATCCATAAAATTGCACTCAACATACCCATCGGTAGCTCCCCTGGTAACTTTTACATTTGCATCAAATTATTTTTAAACCCAACCGAAATATCCGGTGCGGACGCACTGCACTTTATAAAGCCACTCTTGTATACGGTCAATCATTGCCCAACATCTTTGAAAAGTCCGGCATTCAGCACACCTACTCGCGGAACGGAGCAGCCCCCACCACAACAGGCGGCTGTCCCCGCACTTGGCACACAGTTTTTATTGCAGCAATCCAATCCGCAAAATACAGTCCGCCCAATCAAATGATCCTATTCGAACTGCACCCCCACTGAAAGACGGACACCCCGCTGGCTTTGGTGCGCTACCGCACCAAAGCCAGCGAATGCCCTGCCTTTAAGAATGCCCTGCCTTTAAGATTTACTGATGACCAACTCTTGAGGCTTGGAAATTATATTACTTCTTCTCCGTAGCCCAGCTCTTATCAATAACACGGGTCAATGTAGCCAAGTCATGATGACCGGTTGAGACATGACCCTCTATACCTGCCACCGTCACTGTGCCTTTGGTCTCCCGCGCGTACTCTTCCGCAAAGTCATTGATCTTCTCGCGCACGGTGTGGTCGATCAGCCCCGCCCTGGAAAAATCGAATACGACTTTCTTGCCGCCAGGCAGTTTGTCCATCATGCTGCGGACGCCGATTAGGCTGGTGTACACCACAGGACCGGTGAACGCAACCGTTACCGTATCGCCAGCAGTCTTGACTTCAGTGGCCGTTTTGAAAGTCATGATGCCGAAACCTACAGACACAATCATGAACACAATCGCGGGCAGTTTCTGATGCGCCACGAAAAAGAAGTAGCAAATAACCGCGAGGAACAAAACATGCACAATCAGAAACACGGCGGAAGATTTGAATCTGTTCTGGCTGCCTGCCCTGATTGCGTTCAAGCCTATGGACAGCCACATGCCGAAGAATACGCCGACCAACAGATCAACCAGCACCACGCCTAGAACTGTACCCACCATGAACACAATTTCGTCCGTACCAGTATGCGCAATATGGGCGAAAATCTTAGGATGAGCCAAACGGAAACCGATCACCACCAACATACCCGCCAATGCGGACAGCGGAATCATATTGAGCAGCCAAGGTAGCCCCGCCACAAAGGCCAACATGAAAAAGCCATGAAAGAAATTGGACCAGCGGGTACGCGCCCCTACCATAACATTGGTTGAGCTACGCACTACTTCTGCAATCATTGGGATACCACCGATTCCGCAGGACACAGTGTTGGACACGCCCTTGCTCCAGAACTCGCGGTTCATATTGTTGCGGCGTTTCCACGGGTCTTTCTTTTCAATGGCTGAGGCGGTCAACAGCGACTCCAGCGAAGCCACAATCAGGAAAGTAATAATGAACTTGATGGAGATTGGATCAGTAATTTTGGAAAAATCAGGAAATGCAAAGGAATCAGCGAAATTCAACGGTACACTCACCAGCTGTTTGGCATCCATGCCAAAAGAAGCCGCCAATGGAATGGTGACCATCATAATCGCCAGCGGTGCCGGAAGTATTTTTGCAAGCTTGGGGAAGAATGGCCAAAGTATCATAATGGCAATCGCAATTGCCCCAATGATGGCACTGTTGGGATCCATGTTGGCAAAACTGCTGGGGATGGCTCCAATCGTTGCAAACATGCTGCCCGCCACTTTCACGCCCAACACCACGTGAATTTGCTTGGCCATAATGATGATACCGATACCGGCAACCATACCTTCCACCACAGAGAAGGGGAAGAGGTTAGCCACAGGCCCCGCCTTCAGCACACCCAAGATAATCTGGAGAACGCCGCACGCCACACCGACTGCCAGCATATATTTATATCCAGCCATCGGGTCAGCAGGATTCAGCGCGCCCAGCTCGGCGACCGCACCCAGCACGATCACAATCAGGCCGGCAGCTGCGCCATTGATGGTCACATAAGAGCCGCCTAACATGCCCCCTATCATGCCACCGACTATAGCGGTCAGCACACCCGCTATAGCCGGCACCCCGGATGCGAGGGCAATGGCCAAGCTGAGCGGCAAGGCGATCAGGAAGAGAATAAATCCCGCCACAATATCAAACTTGGCGTTTTGTTTGAGACCCGGTAAGTAGTCCAGTGGAACTGGGCCAATATCCGCCTTAGGTGCTGGTGCTGGTGAAGACATAGGAAACCCCTTATAAATTAAATAATTTTAAAATTTTCTGGAACAAACAATCACTACCTACCCCGGTAATACCCATGAAACCTCGAAAGGACCTATTGTCAGAGCACTATTTTGGTAATTTACGCAAAACCTCGCCGCCCCACTTACCATAAATTTAGTCAGGAATAACTTAACAACTCGACTGTGTATCCCAAAAAAATAGGCACATGGCTAACGAATCTAACGAATCATGTCATTTCAATCAGGGAAAATACGGGACAAAATACCTGCTAGCACTACTCCCGAAGAATCGTATTATGGAGAACCATTCTTGTCAACATTTCTCGTGAACTTTTGTGAACTTTAATGAAATACTCCTGCCGAGCTCGTTGCACTTAAATGAACACCCCTGAATAATTAACCTTAAGGAAGCACTGATATCCACTTAATTCGCATCAACTTCAATCTCTGCCACCACAGGCGTGTGATCGGAGGCGCGCTCCAATTTGCGTGGTGCCTTGTCGATTATGCAGCTTGTGCAGTGCTCGACCAGAGGTTTGCTGATGAGGATATGATCTATGCGCAATCCGTGATTACGGCGGAATCCCATCATGCGGTAATCCCACCAGGAAAAAGATTTTTCAGGTTGCTCAAATAACCTGAAACTATCACGCAAACCGAGTTGCTCCATCGCGCGAAACATTGCACGCTCCGGCTCGCTCACCAATACATTACCTACCCACGCCGCCGGATCATGCACGTCGCGATCTTCCGGCGCAATATTTAAATCACCCAGCAAAACCAGTTTCGGATAGCGCACTAATTCTTCTTTCAGCCATTCGATCAACGCTGCCAGCCAAGCAAGCTTGTATTGATATTTATCGGAATCAATGCTTTGTCCGTTCGGCACGTACACGCACACCACCCTTACACCGTTTACTGTTGCGGCGACCAAACGTTTTTGCTCATCTTCAAAATTAGGCAGATTCAGCACCACATCTTGCGGCGTTGATTTGCTGATAATGGCCACACCGTTATAGGTTTTTTGCCCGACAAACGCGGCTTGAAAACCCGCCTGTTGCAATTCAGCCAAAGGAAATTTCTTGTCCTCTTGTTTGAGTTCTTGCAAACACAACACATCCGGTTGATTCGCCGCCAGCCAATCCAGTACATGAGACAGGCGCACGTTTAACGAGTTTACATTCCAGGTGGCGATCCTCATTATTTGACAGCATTTTCAGAAGCAGGAGCAGGCGGCACAGAAGGAGGTGTTGGTGGTGCGCGATACGGCGCATCCTTCGGATAACCTGCGGCGCTCAATGCGTTATGCCAACTCTCGGCAGAATATCCTTTGAGATAATTTGTGCCAACGGCTAATACGGGCACAGAGTTACTGCCAGTTTGCTTCGTGAATTCATCAATATCCGCCTGGGTTGCAAGCATTTTTTCAGCGAATGGAATGCCCCGTTTTTTTAATAAACTGCGCCCCTTGTCACAAGGTTCACCGCAGCCATTGCCCATGTGCAAAGTAACCGGGAAATTTTTTTGTGCCAGGCGTGCGGCAAATGAAAGGTTGTCGTTGGACGATTGCGCCCCGGAAATATTTTTTGCTCTTATATTGATCGCATCAGCCGGTGGCGTGTCACCGTAATGTACGTTGCCAGCCTTGTCTGTCCAGCGATAGCGTTCGGCAGACTGGGCGCCGGGCAGGATGAGCATAAAGACAAATAGCAGTAATATGTGTTTCATATGACCCTCCCTAAAAATCTTGAGATGACATTTCACCGTGACTGCTTTTCAACATCTTGTTTCAATTGTTCGGTGCTTTTGTTTAATTGCTGCTCTATGCCCTTTGCCTTTTCAAGAGCAGAGCGTTCTTGTTCAAACAGCTTTGACGGTTCAATTGTTGGCGGTGGTGGCGAGGTCGGCTTATCGCTACAGCCAGACAGGATAGAGGACGTGGCTATCATTACAGCCATGATTAAGGCATTTTTAATTTCTTTTAAGTGGAATATCTTTCGCAAAACTCCTCCGTAAATAATTAAATAACAACCATCAGGGTTAAATCAGGCCATTATGCCGCAACAGCGCATCGATGCTCGGCTCACGTCCTCGGAATGCGGTGAAAGATTGCATCGCATTCCGGCTGCCACCCATCGCCAGAATTTCGTTACGAAAACTCGCACCAACTTCGGGATTCAACACGCCATGCTCCTCAAATAAACTATATGCATCGGCAGACAATACTTCCGCCCACTTGTAACTATAGTAGCCCGCCGCATAACCGCCAGCAAATATATGAGAGAAGCTGTGCGGGAAACGTTGAAACACAGGCGGAATTAGTACCGCAACTTCGGCACGCACTTCATCCAATAATTGCAGAATACTCTTGCCACCGCCAGCCTCGAAATGACTGTGCATCAGCATGTCGAACAATGCAAACTCTGTTTGCCGAAGAGTTTGCAAACCACTCTGAAAATTTTTCGCGGCCAACATTTTGTCAAATAATGCACGGGGTAATGCCGCACCACTTTCAACATGCCGCGTCATACCTTTCAGCACATCCCATTCCCAACAAAAATTTTCCATAAATTGACTGGGTAATTCCACCGCATCCCACTCCACGCCGTATATGCCAGAAACAGCCAAGTCTTCCACTTCGGTCAGCAAGTGATGCAAGCCATGACCGAATTCATGAAATAGTGTAATTACCTCATCGTGCGTGAACACTGCAGGTTTACCGCCCACTGGCGGTGAAAAATTACAATTCAGATATGCAACTGGAGTTTGTATACCATTGGGTACGCGGCGACGCGAAATTACATCATCCATCCAGGCTCCGCCCCGTTTACTATTGCGCGCATACGGGTCAAGATAAAATTGGCCGACTAATTGCTGCTGCTGGTTGCGTATGTCGAAAAAACGCACGTCGTTATGCCACACTGGTGCGCTGGATGCCTTGATCTGCAAACCATAAAGTGTCTCGACCAATTTGAACATGCCAGACAACACTGCATCTTCTGGAAAGTATTGCTTCACCTCCTGCTCGGAAAATGCATAGCGCTTTTCACGCAATTTTTCGCTGGCATAGTCGATGTCCCATGATTGCAAATCTGGCAATCCCAATTCAGTACGCGCAAATGCACGCAACTCGGCCAAATCCTGCTCGGCAAATGGTCGAGCGCGTCGTGATAATTCACGCATGAAATCCAGAACCTGTTGTGGCGAACTGGCCATCTTGCTGGCGAGTGATAATTCGCTGAAATTGGCAAAACCCAACAACCTTGCCTTCTCGCCACGCAGCTTGATGATCTCTTCCATCAATGGTGTATTGTCCCAGTCCGATTTTCCAAACTCACTGGCGCGTGTGCTATAGGCGCGATACATTTTTTCACGCAACGCACGCTGGTCGGCATATTGCATCACCGCCATATAGGACGGGGCCTTAAGCGTGAACAGCCACCCCTTCTTATCCAGTGCCCGGGCAGCTTCCTGCGCAGCCTGCAATATATCATTCGGCAAGCCGCTCAACTCGCTGTTATCTTCAATGAGCAAGGTATAGTCATTGGTTGCATCCAGTAAGTTGTCGGAAAAGCGTGACGACAATTTTGACAAGCGTTCTTGAATCTCCAGATAACGCGCCTTTTTATCGTCGGCTAACTCCGCGCCACCGAGACGAAAATCGCGCAATTCATTGTCGATAATTTTTTTACGTGCCGCGCTTAAACCTGTGTACTCTTGGCTATTACGCAGCAGTTTGAATTTATTGAATAGTGCCAAATTTTGCCCGAGTTCGGCGTAATACTGTGTGATGATTGGCAGCGCAGCGTTATATGCTTCGCGCAATTCCGCGCTATTCATCACCGCATTCAAATGTCTGATCGGTCCCCACGCGCGGGTCAAACGCTCATTGGCATCCTCCATCGGCACAATAAAATTGTGCCAAGTTGGTTGTGCAGTGTCAGCCAGAAAATACGCAATCAGCGCACGATTTTCTGCCAGTAGTTGTGCTATCGCAGGCGCAACGTGTTCAGGTTTAATCTCCGCAAAACGCGGCAGACCGGTAAAGTTAAGCAGTGGATTCATTCGTTTAATTTGGATAAATCAGATACATTTTACTATAAAACATTCCTACACTTGGTCTCGCTTGGTGATGATAGATTCCGCGCACTGCTGCGAAGGAAAACTGGAGCGGGTGAAGGGAATCGAACCCTCATCGTAAGCTTGGGAAGCTTCTGCTCTACCATTGAGCTACACCCGCATGTAGAATGTGAATCTTACCGCAACCTGGCAGTGAGTTGATAGTGATTTCAGTTTTGATCAATGGCAACACGCAACATTTTGAGCGCCCTCTCAGCATTGCAGATTTAATCCAAAAAATGGAGTTGGGCGGCAAGCGTATTGCACTGGAACGCAATGGCGAGATCCTGCCGCGCAGTCAATTCAATCAACAACAGATAGCGCATGGCGATAAGTTGGAAATCGTGGTCGCGGTAGGCGGCGGTTAATAAAAAAGGATATTAGGCAATGGCACACGATCCCCTGATAATTGCGGGGAAAACCTACCACTCACGCTTGCTGGTTGGCACAGGCAAGTACAAGGATTTTTCCGAAACAAAAGCGGCGGTCGAAGCCAGTGGCGCGGAAATTATTACCATCGCCATTCGGCGCAGTAATATTGGACAAAATTCCAACGAACCAAACTTGCTGGAAATTTTACCGCCCGCAAAATATACACTGTTGCCAAACACGGCTGGCTGCTACAGCGCAGATGATGCCGTACGAACATTACGTTTGGCACGTGAATTGTTGGATGGACACAGCCTGGCTAAACTGGAGGTACTGGGTGATCCGCAATCGTTGTATCCCAATGTAGTGGAAACCATCAGTGCCGCTAAGACATTGGTCAAGGAAGGGTTTCAGGTGATGGTATACACTTCTGACGATCCGATCGTGGCAAAGCAACTGGAAGACATCGGCTGTGTGGCGATCATGCCACTGGCCTCGTTGATAGGTTCCGGGATGGGCATTTTGAATCCATGGAATTTGCAATTAATTATGGAGCGCGTGCGGGTGCCAGTGCTGGTTGATGCGGGTGTGGGCACGGCTTCTGATGCGGCAATTGCAATGGAGCTAGGCTGCCACGGTGTATTGATGAACACCGCGATTGCTGCGGCCAACAATCCAGTGCTTATGGCATCGGCCATGAAGCTGGCGGTGGAGGCGGGACGTGCAGCATACTTGGCGGGACGTATGCCGAAAAAATTATACAGCGCGACTCCCAGCTCACCAGCCGGTGGTTTAATCAGCTAAATGGAACAGCGTCCCGGCAATCCGACCCCGATCAATCACTCCGCCATTCAGACGGGGCATACTCGCGGTAACCATATTCGCAGCTATGTGCTGCGCCAGGGCCGCATTTCCGGGGCACAGCAACATAGTTACAGCACGCTCATGCCCGTTTATGGCATTGCTTATTCCAAACAGCTGTTAGATTTGCCGCGCTGCTTTGGACGAGATGCGCCAAAAATTCTGGAAATCGGTTTTGGTATGGGCGAAACTAGCGCGACCATTGCTCAGAATTATCCTCAAAATGATTATCTGGCATTGGAAGTACACACCCCGGGTGTGGGCAGTTTGCTAAAACAAATTCAGGCCAGGCAACTTGGTAACATCCGCATTATTCAGCACGATGCGGTGGAAGTACTGCGCGATATGCTGGCGGAGAAATCGTTGGATGGCGTACATATTTATTTTCCCGACCCGTGGCACAAGGCGCGACACAACAAACGTCGCCTGATTCAAGCGCCGTTCATTGCATTGCTGGCTGGTAAATTAAAAGTAGGTGCATATCTGCATCTGGCGACCGATTGGGAAAATTATGCCGGGCAAATGCTGACGGTGCTGAGCACGGAACCCAGCTTACGCAATACCGCAACCGATTATGCGCCTCGCCCGCCGTATCGCCCGCTAACCAAATTTGAAAATCGCGGATTAAAATTGGGGCACGGCGTATGGGAGTTGATATTTCAAAAAA
>JBEBGP010000048.1:0-3602 GCA_040081045.1 Candidatus Nitrotoga sp. | reverse complement strand
CGTTGGTATCGAGTACATGGAGCGTTGTACCTGAGTTTATCTTGCGCTTGCCTTTGGCTTCGGTCATGGAATGACACCCTTTTGGTTGGTTATTGAAAGTACCGCTAACTTGTCTCAAACTACGCCAGATTTTGATTTGCGCAAGTAAAACTTATGATACAATAGAAGGAGTGGAGCAAGACCCCCTACAATCTGGAAAACGCATACTCCGTGACGCGACTATTCCGCACGGCGGGACGCTATTACTTATCCTTCTTCCTGTTGTCCTACTCGTCGGCACTGTCGGCATTGGATGGCTCGTGTATTGGCTTCCACATACGACACTTTCAGATTCGACCACGCTTATCGTCATTATTGCGCTCATGGTGGAGTCTGCGCTTGTTGCGCTCCTCCTCTTTATGGTGTTTCCCGGTTATCTCAAGTTTGTGAGTGTTGCAAATAGCGCAGTATCGACCACCGCTGTGAAAGGAGAGCGTTATGTGCACGCACTCTCCGGCTCAACGCTCGGTTTTTGGGAGTACGACGTGGCAAAGGGCGAGGTATATATGTCCGGAAGTATGATGGCAATGCTTGGGTATCCGGACCGCGACAAAACGGACCGGATTGATTTTTGGTGGGAAAGCACACACGATGAAGATATCGAAGGGTTGAAGCGTACGGTGGAGTACAATTTTGATAAACGTGCTGAGCCATATTCTATTGCGTACCGCATGAAACGCTCGAATGGCGAATACCTTTGGGTGGAAGATCGCGGAAAGACTATTCTCGACAATACGGGAAAGCCGTGGAAGATTGCCGGCATCACACAAGACATCACCAACGTACGTCGCGTACAAGAGGTGCTTGAAAGCAGAACGCTTGAGCTCGAAGAAGCGACCGGCAAGATTGAGCAGGAAGTCCAAAACGTTCGCAAATTCCAAAAAGCCGTAGACTCTTCTACTGAAGCTGTGTCCATCACTACTCCCGATGGGGCTATTGTCTATGTAAACCCCGCATGGGTCGCATTAAACGGCTACTCTGATGCAGAGGTGCTCGGTCGCAATCATCGATTACTTAAGAGTGATGGAACAAAGGCGGATGTGTACACTGCGCTTTGGGAGAAGATTTCTGCCGGCTATCCGTTTCACACCGAAGACATCATCAATAAACGCAAAGACGGCTCTATTTATCAGGCCGAACTTTCGATTGCACCTATTCGCGAAGGGGATCAGACGTTGTTTTATGTTTCACTCTGTCAGGACATTACACTCCGCAAGGAAGTTGACCGCGCAAAGACCGAATTCGTCTCGCTCGCATCGCACCAGCTACGCACCCCGCTCTCTGCTATTCGTTGGTATTCAGAAATGTTACTTTCAAAGTACGTTGGTGAGTTAAATGATAAGCAACGCCAATATGTGAAAGAAATTTATGCGGGCAATCTTCGCATGGTCGAGCTCGTCAACGCACTCCTCAATGTGTCGCGTATCGACCTCGGCACATTTGCCGTTGAGCCTGAGCCGGTCTCTCTCGTTGAGATCTGTGAAAGTGTACTTTCGGAACTTAATCCTCAGATTATCGAGCGCAAGCAGACCGTTGAAAAGATTTTTACAAACGCACCAGCAACATACAATGCAGATCCAAAACTCATTCGCATTGTGTTCCAGAATTTTCTCTCGAACTCCGTCAAATATACTCAGCCGGGGGGACACCTTATCGCGGAAATCGGTGTTGCAGAAAACATGCTCTCGATTCGTGTGTCGGACAACGGATATGGGATACCAAAAGCACAGCAAGGCAAAATCTTCGAGAAGCTCTTCCGCGCAGACAATGTCCGCCAAAAGGACACAGAGGGTACCGGACTCGGCATGTACATCGTAAAGGCTATTGTGGAGTCTTCAAATGGAAAGATTTGGTTTGAGTCTGAAGAAAATCAGGGGACTACTTTCCATGTCACACTTCCTCTCACCGGAATGACCAAGAAGTCCGGCATGAGAGGTCTGACCTAACTCCTGCCGTTGTCCCAATTATGCAAAACATGTTAGGATTGAAATCATGAGTGACACCAAACAAAGGAGCGTACTTGTGCTCGAAGACGAGCGCCAATTGGCTATGGCGGTGCGTGACGCACTTGGCAGGCGTGATTTTAATCCTATAGTTGTCCAGACTATTGATGACGGACTCAAAGAACTTGAGAATCTCGGTCATGTTGACGTGATTTGGCTTGACCACTACCTGCTTGGTACAGGAAATGGAGTGGACTTTGTGGTAAAGGTCAAAAATCACCCTAATTGGAAGAATATCCCCATATTTGTTGTTTCAAATACTGCTTCAAATGAGAATATCCGCTCGTACATCCAGCTCGGTGTGAATAACTATTATACAAAAGCAGATTATAATATAATGCAGATTATTGACGACATCGCTTATACCCTCGAACAGGGTGGTGCGACTAAAACTAATTAAACGATATGCCCGGCTCACACGCAGACAAAAAAATAATGATTGTGGAAGATGAAGCACCGCTACGAAATGCAATCGCGGACATTCTTGCGTTTGAGGGCTTTACCGTCTTTCAGGCGAAGAATGGGCAGGAAGGTCTCGACATGGCACTCGCACAGCATCCCGACCTCATTTTGCTTGACCTTATGATGCCTGTGATGGATGGACTCACCATGCTTGAGAAGCTCCGCACTGAGCCCGAGTATGGCGCACATGCTGCCGTCATACTTCTTACCAATATCAATGACCCTGAGAAGGTTGCCCAAGCCACAGAAGCCGGCTCATACGACTTCCTGGTGAAGAGTGACTGGAACATCGAAGACGTCGTCAAAAAAATCAAAACCCGTCTTGGGGTGAATGATTAAAAAAACACCCTCTAGTGGGGGTGTTTTTTTATGCTTGATACTTGCTTCCTGATACTCTATACTATCCTCACTATGTTTAAAGAATTTTTGATGAAGAAACTGATGGCGCAGAAGTTGAAAAACCTGCCTCAGTCACAGCAAGACGCCATTATCAGCGTGGTGACCAAAAACCCGAAGCTTTTCGAGGAAATAGCCATGAAGATTAAGAAGCGTACCGACGCGGGGGCAAACGAAACAATGGCAAGCATGACCGTGATGAAAGAGTACGCCCCGCAGATTCAGAAACTGATGCAGGAATAGTCGCTTGTAACAGATTTTGACACGTGTAGAATAGTGAAAGATTGTTTCTCGGAGTGCGCATTTGGAAACTACACAGAAACCCAAAACATGGGGTGATGCATCACTGCTACGATCGATAAAGAATCCGACCACTGAAGGGGGATATGAGATTGCACATTCGACCGAGGAGCTCACTTTTTTGGGCGACTCCGGTCAACCTGACTACGCAAAGGCAGACATCATTTTCTACCCGAAAGAGCGCATCATTGAACTGAAATCACTAAAGCTGTACTTTTACTCTTTCCGTATGGTGGTCATATCGTATGAGAGGCTCATCAATGTCGTCTATGCCGACCTCATGCGGGTGTATACTCCCGATCGACTACGTCTCGTCATGAATTTTTCAACTCGTGGGGGATTCAATTCGCGACTTGTGAAAGACTCCGACTGGAAGGTTAATGGTGGTAAGGAGAAATACAA
>JBEBGP010000267.1:0-3636 GCA_040081045.1 Candidatus Nitrotoga sp. | reverse complement strand
GCAAGCTGGTGGATTTAGGGCAATGGGCGACAGGCAGTTATAGTATTCCAGTGGCAGGTGATTTTTCTGACGAGGGTGTAAGCACGGTCAATTCATCTGACAGAACATTATGATCGATTCAAAACTTCAACTGCTCAGACTTTTTATTGGATGGGTATCTATTTGGAACGGGCGGGTTGAATGAATTAAAGTTGACAGTTATGCCCCGACTCGATAAATTCGCTTTCCGATAAATTAAATTTATTGGGGGTGTCTCCGAAAATTCGAAGTTTTAAACAAGACGAAATGAAAATAAAGTCTTGTAGGGGTGAATTTTAAAAGATGCTCATAATTCAAGGAGAAAACAATGGCTGTTCTGGTAGGAAAAACCGCCCCCGATTTCACTGCTCCTGCAGTGATGGGTAATAATGACATCAATGAAAATTTCAATTTAAGAAAACACTTGGACGGCAAGTATGGGGTGATATTTTTTTATCCGCTGGATTTCACCTTTGTGTGTCCGTCGGAATTGATTGCTTTCGATCACCGTTTGGACGAGTTTAAAAAGCGCCACACTGAAGTTATTGGCGTTTCTATTGATTCCCAATTCACACATTTGGCATGGAAAAATACCGCCATTGAAAAAGGCGGCATCGGCCAGGTAAGATACCCGCTCATCGCTGACATCAAACATCAAATTTGTCAGGCTTATGATGTTGAACATGCAGATGGAGTGGCTTTGCGTGGTTCGTTTCTGATTGACCAAGCGGGCGTGGTGCGTCACCAAGTGGTGAATGACTTGCCGCTGGGGCGCGATATTGATGAGATGCTGCGTATGGTCGATGCGCTGCAGTTTACCGAACAGCATGGCGAAGTTTGTCCTGCCGGCTGGAGTCAAGGTAAGCCCGGTATGGATGCTTCGACCAAGGGCGTGGCAAAATATTTGGCCGAACACGCAAAGACACTGTAATCTCGTTGTCTGGTATTATTGGCTGGTGAAGGTTTGGTTTACAAGAAGCTCCCGCCCGGGAGCTTTTTTTTGCCCAAATTTTAATGCCGCTTCCTGATATGATTTACCACTCATCCTGTTTGTTTCTCGTCCCATTAGGAGCATACGTATGCTGGTTTGGTTCATTGTTTTATACTTGGTTATTTCTATCGGTATTGGTTTGTATGCGGCTACGCGCGTGCACAATACCAAAGATTATGTAGTCGCTGGTCGGCACTTGCCGCTATATATAGTCACGGCTACGGTGTTTGCCACGTGGTTTGGTGCGGAGGCAGTGCTGGGTATTTCTGCCAGGTTTGTGCAAAATGGTCTCGGCGGAATCATCGAAGACCCCTTCGGTGCCAGTATGTGTTTAGTTCTGGTGGGGGTATTTTTTGCCGCCAAATTGTACCGTATGAATTTGTTAACCATAGGCGATTACTATCGTCAGCGGTATGGCCGAAAAGTTGAAGTGTTAACCAGTCTGGCCATTATTGCTTCTTATTTAGGTTGGGTTTCTGCGCAAATTGTCGCGCTGGGTCTGGTTTTTTCCTTTGTCACACAGGGCGCTCTTTCCGCTACTGAAGGCATGCTGCTCGGTGCGGGTATTGTGCTGTTTTATACGATTTTTGGTGGCATGTGGTCGGTGGCTTTGACCGACGTATTTCAAATGACTATCATCGTTATTGGTATGTTGTACCTGGCGTGGTTGCTGGCCAGCATGGCGGGTGGGGCAGATATTGTCATTAGTCATGCGGCCAATGCCGATAAATTTAATTTCTGGCCGAAACTCGAAACGCGTGATGTGCTGGCTTTCATTGGTGCGGCGGTGACTATGATGCTGGGTTCAATTCCGCAACAAGACGTGTTTCAGCGCGTGATGTCGGCCAAGACCGAGAAAATCGCAGTGAGCGGCGCAATTCTGGGAGGCTGCCTGTATTTTTTATTTGCCTTCATTCCGATTTTTTTGGCGTACTCCGCCACCTTGATTGATCCCAAAATGGTGGCCGATTTAATTGAACAGGATGCACAACTCATCCTCCCCACTATTATCACCAACCACACCCCCGTATTTGCACAGATAATGTTTTTTGGCGCGTTACTGTCCGCCATTATGAGTACAGCCAGTGGTACGCTACTCGCGCCCTCGGTGACTTTTACCGAAAATATTTTAAAAGGAATGATTGCGCCGCAAAGTGATAAACAATTTTTGTTCATCATACGCATGGTAGTAATTTGTTTTGCCACTGGCGTAACTCTGTTTGCGTTGCAGTCCGACTCCAGCATTTATGAAATGGTAGGCAATGCGTACAAGGTCACGCTGGTCACGGCGTTTGTTCCGCTGGTGTTTGGGTTGTATTGGAAGCGTGCCAATACTCAAGGCGCGCTTTGTTCAATTTTCGCCGGATTTTTCTCATGGATATTTCTTGAAATTTTTTATCCCGAAGGGTTGTGGCCACCGCAATTAGCCGGATTGCTGATGAGCATACTGGGTATGGTGTTAGGATCGCTCCTGCCGCAACTTGGTAAAGCCCGAGATTAAATGACCGTCATCAAACTGTCATAATTCAGCCCTACCATTGTGTCCATGGACAGCAATTTAAAAAGTGGAAAATCCAAATCTGCAACCATACTTCTGGTGGAGGACGAGCCCGCCATTCAGGAATTGCTCGCCTTTAATATTACACAATGTGGCTTTCACCCCGTCCAGGCATTAAATGCCACCAGTGCGATGGAGCATATCAAGCGTGAATTGCCCGATTTAATTTTGCTTGACTGGATGCTGCCCGAAATCAGCGGTGTGGAATTGGCCAAGCGCTTGCGAGCTGATCAGCGCACACACAACATCCCCATTATCATATTAACAGCGCGCTCGGATGAAAAAGATAAAATTATCGGCTTGGAGGCAGGTGCCGATGATTACATCACCAAACCTTTTTCACCGCGCGAACTTATTGCGCGCATTCGTGCCGTGTTGCGTCGCCGCTCGCCGCAATTGAGTGACAAAATGACGGTCGTGGGTGATTTGGAAATTTCCCCCGCCACCCATCGCGTTAATGTAAAAAGTAATGGAAAAACTATCTCCTTGGGCCCAACTGAATTTCGTTTGCTGCATTTTTTTATGACTCACCCTGAACGGGTCTATAGTCGTCCGCAATTGCTGGATCAAATTTGGGGCGACCATGTGTTTGTCGAAGAGCGCACGGTTGACGTGCATATCCGACGCTTGCGTCAAGCGTTAGAGCCTTATGAAATGGATCATTTTATACAGACAGTGCGCAGCAATGGCTATCGATTTTCTTCAGCATCATCTTAAGATTTGTGCTGAAAAAATAACCATCGGTGCAATATGTATTGGCGGAAGACATAAACTTGACGCAGATCTGGATGGCGGCATAAACTTACGCTAAATTATAGCGGGATAAGAATATGGCGTTTTTCGGGGAGGTCATTCTCCGCACGCCGGAGTTCAGGTCAGTAGGCAGAAAAAAATCCTCTATAACAAAATTTTTGCTAAATATTAAAAAACCCCGCAGCAAGCCGCGAGGCATGAAATCAGAATCAGGGAAAATTATCCGCCGCAAGCAGTGGGGAATTGACCCCGAAGAGATTAATGAATTGACGGAGGAATACCGCCGATTGCACAGGCCATCATGAATGACGGCGAG
>JBEBGP010000305.1:0-3658 GCA_040081045.1 Candidatus Nitrotoga sp. | reverse complement strand
ATATTTTTTGGTAATTGGCGCATAGCACAGACCGCTATTTTTGCAGCCCTGATATTCGGCCTCCAATAAAATTGGTTGGGCATTTAAAGCGCTGCGACTCAGCCTGACTTCTGATTGAAATGACTGGTGATAAACAACCATATTGCCAAAGTTGGGATCCAACTTCATTTCGCCTTGCGGCATGATGACTTCACCAACGGTGATGCCAACCGGTTTGTTATTATTAATTTGGGGTGCATCATGCTTAATCTTAAAGCTGATGCGGTCACGATATAAATAATAGCCGGGGGTCACCCTGAAGTTCGCCACCAAAGTGTTGCCATCATGCACGCTTACCTCCAGCCCGAATGCTTGATCGGGAGGCAGCACGGCAGCCTGTTTGGAACCCCCTAGCGCTTGCAGGCGTTCTATCATGCTTTGTGCTTCGGCATGGGCAGGCCAAGCCAGACTGGACAGGAAGGAAAGAGTGAGGACTATTAAGCGCATAAACTAAAGTATTCCAAAAATAATTTTTCAAGTAAGTGCTGCTATTACACCACTGCCCAGACGCGTGATTATCTAGACGCGTAATTATAAGTTATGCCGAAGTCGGTTTGAGAGCCTGTTGCACCCACTCCAGGTAGACAGGCAAACCCAAGTCTATAGGGACAGCGATGACCTCGGGAAGTTCATAAGGGTGATGCGCCAGTATCATCTCAGCGACACGCGGGTACGCCGCGCGCGTCGTTTTTATAAGCACAGGCACTTCATTTGCCGTCTCTATTTTACCCTGCCAACGATACACCGAGCTACATTCAGCCAGAATATTGACACACGCTGCCAAGTGTTCCGTAATGAGCATTTGCGCGATACCTTCGGCACTGGCGCGATCAGGTAAATTGGTCAAAACCATAATCACTTCATCGCTATTTTCCTGGCCGGAGTGAGTAGCATGGGGACTTATTTTATTGGGCTTGGCTTTTTTCACGGTCACTTGGATCATCTTACCTGGATTATCTTATCAGGGCGTTTGTGCAAATCTTACGCCCAATTGCAACAGATCATCCCACACGTCGCCCTGGCGTAAACCCTTCACCACTTTATCAATATGTGCCGCCTGCATTAAAGCACGTTCAACCACAGCCAGCGAAAGCCGCCGCACTGCGCGTTCAACCAATTGTTGTTTGACCCCCCATACCCGCACAGTGGCTAATGCCATGCTGATGCTGCCCGAATTTTTCATGGCGCGCAGCACCTTGCCCAGTGTGCGTATATCTTCGGCCAGTGCCCACACAATCAGCACAGTTGCTGTCCCCTCGGCGCGCAAGCCGTCAAGGATATGGGTGTAGCGCGCCAGGTCTCCGGCCAGCATGGCTTCCGATAATTTAAATACATCATAGCGTGCCACATTCATCACCGAATCTTTGACCTGCTCAAAGGACAAATGACCGGTTGGAAAAAGCAAAGCGAGCTTTTGAATTTCCTGATGTGCCGCCAGCAAATTTCCCTCCACACGCTGTGCCAGAAATTCCAGCGTATCGGGATCGGCCGTCTGAGCTTGTTTTTTTAGTCGCGTGCCTATCCACTCGGGTAAAGCCGCCAGCGAAATTTCTTCCGCTGCGATCACCACACCTGCCTGAGCCAGCGAGCCAAACCATTTACTGTTTAAGGAGGTTTTATCCATGCGCGGCAGTGAGACCAGCGTAAGGGTGTCCGGATTTGTTTGTCGGGGATTTATTTTTTGACAATAATCCTGTAATGCTTGTCCACCCTCTAAACCCGGCTTGCCGGAGGGGATGCGTAAATCGATTACTTTGCGTGCCGAAAACAAAGACATGCTCTGCGCGCTGTTATGCAGCATTGCCCATTCAAAATTTCGCTCGGCAATGAACACTTCACGCTCGCTGTATCCGGCAGCGCGCGCTGCCAGCCGAATGGTATCCGCCGCTTCAATCGCCAGTAACATCGCGTCACCGTGTATTAAATACAAAGGTGCGAGACCTTTGGCGAGATGGTGCGGCAAGTCGTCTGCGGATAATTTCATGGCATTATTCGCGGGCTGGTGGCCGGCTGGGGGGGATGGGTGGCGTAATATCAGGTTTACGTGCAGCGTTGAGTTGCCGCATAATCTGCTGCACTGCATCGTGTCGCATTTCTTGATAAAGTTGCGCTTCTTCAGATTCCTTTGCTAATACCAGCGTATCGTCATACGGTAAATTGCGCTGCAAGTCGATCGTTGCCGGGAATATCCAATCCTGCTGTTGTTGGTCATACACGCGCAGCATAACCCGGTAGTTGAGTTGAAACTCCCGCACGCGCCCCGCCCTGCTGAGTGAGAGAATTTGTTTGCTGGTAGTTTCTGATGCGACATGCAAAATAAGCTGTGTTGGATTCGCATTTGCCGGAGCACTTGCCGTCTGCTCTGTTGGCATCGGGTCTGGCTGTGGCGGGATAGGCGCATCCACAATTTGTACGCCCTGATCCTGCAACGCTTGTTTGAGCTCTGCAACTATCGGTGAAAAATCATTGAAAGCGCGCACAGTGATAGATTGAAAAGGCAGTGCATACGAAATCTGTCCGCGTAAATGAAAACCGCATGCACTCAGCAGCAGAGTCAACAATATCGTGCTGAAAAAAATAGTGCGTTCAGGAAGCAGCATCCGCTTGGTCACTTTTCTTATACGACGACATTAATCAAACGTCCTGGCACAATAATTATTTTTTTGGCCGAGCCACCCGCTAATAATCTTTGCACGGCTTCGTGCGACAAAGCCAATTGTTCCAACCTGCTGCGGTCAATATTTTTGGCGACCCGCAAATTGCCGCGCAGCTTGCCGTTTACTTGGATGACCAAATCCATCTCATCCTGCACCAGTGCCGCTTCATCGACTTGTGGCCACGGCGCATCCAGAATGTCATCGCCATAGCCCAGCTCTTGCCAAAGTGTGTGTGTGATGTGCGGGGCAATCGGTGACAGTAAGCGTAGCAAGATGCTATATCCTTCTCTCTGCAACGCAGTTTTAGGATAAAACCAGATCGGAGTGGATGTGCCAGGAATCAAGGTCAGGTCAGGCAAACGGTGCAGCACATTCAAAATCTTCATGCATGCCGCAATTACGGTATTGAATTGATGCTTTTCAAAATCGATGAGCGCCTGTTTTAAGTGTTCGTGAATTTCACGGCGTGCGGATTTGAATTCCTCGGTAGCGTTGTTCCAATCAAAATTAAATTTTTCCGGCGGATTTTTCATTGAAACATTGTGCATGTCCCAGGTTGTTTGATGCTCAAAAGCAAATGTCCATAAGCGGCGTAAAAAATTTGTTGCACCGCTTGCCCCCGAATTTGACCACTCCAATTGTTGATCGGGTGGCGCGGCAAACATCATAAATAAGCGCGCCGTATCTGAGCCGTATTGGTCGATAATGGCCTGTGGATCGACCCCATTATTTTTTGACTTCGACATTTTTTCAATGCCGCCTATGATCACAGGCAGGCCATCAGCCTTCAGTGTTGCGCCCAGCGGACGACCTTTGGCATCAGTTGTTACATCCACATCAACTGGATTGATCCAAAGTTTTTTACCGTTATCTCCCTCGCGATAAAAAGTGGGGGCGATGACCATGCCTTGGGTGAGTAAATTTTTGAAAGGCTCGTTAAGGTTTGGAGCCGCACGTAGTGC
>JBEBGP010000132.1:0-3663 GCA_040081045.1 Candidatus Nitrotoga sp. | reverse complement strand
GTCTGCGGGAATAGAAGCTGACCCTGAGCCTGAGCCTGAACATGGCTTGCAACCAAGCTCAAGCTGGCAAAAAAGGATGGCCAGACGATATGCCTATAAAATGATTTCATGCTCAATCTCCAAATGTAAATAATTCAAAGCAAACTTAAAGCTGCCGCTAATGCCAAGAATTAACTGTTAACATAAAAAATAATTAAAACCAACAAATTAAATCAGCGAAGCTTTTCGTTGCAGCATAAACAATAAAGTAAACACACTTTAACAAGTAACCTTTAACTTAAGGTAAGAGCAGTTTCCATGCCAAAAAGGTCGCAATTAGTTATGATCGCAATGAATACCCACGTCAAAGTCAAAACCCATACTTACGGCATTGAATATTTACTACTCACGCCTCCAATGGTTTATAGCTGCTTTTGTTTCGAAACTTCCCGACGGCGAGAAATTTCATTCAAAATTAAGAATATTACTTAACTATTTAAGTTGTATTGATCTTCAATATACTGACCGCAGACACTTGACTACTTATTGGCATCACAACTTTAACTTAGTGCCCATTGCCCAAGAAACCATCTTGCCGTTTCAACGCGGCAGGGCGGAAAATATCTATTTTTTTGAATAACTGATCTACCACATAAACACGTCCATCTTCATCCACTGCAATACCAGAGGGAAGTTTGTAGCGCGCCGGCGATTCCAAATCAGGCGAACCTTCGCCTATATGCATAAGCAATTGACCCTCTGCATTAAAAATCTGAAAATTTGCGAAGATTGTATCAACGACATACACATTACCCTCAGCGTCCGCAGCTATCTCTTTGGGACGGGCAAAGCAGCCCATACATTTGCCTATCTGCCCAAATTCCCGCAGGAATTTTCCCGATGGACTAAAAACTTGTACGCGGAAGTTACCGCCATCCACCACATAAATATTATTATCCTTGCCGATCACCACATCACGCGGCAGATTAAGCTGTCCCGCAGCCGAACCACGCTCGCCTATATCAAACAGCAACTCTCCATTTTGTGCATTTAATACACGAATGCGATGAGTAGGAATGGCGGAGCGCGATCCGCCCATATCAACCGCATAAATTCTCTGCAACCCGTCTTTATCGGCCTTTTTTTCTACTGCCAGGCTAATCAACTTATGAAAAAAGGTCGGTTCACCATCCAGATCTTTATCACCACTTCGAAATTTAGGAATCCCCAGCTTGCGTAGAAAATTGCCTTCCCGGTCATACACCATAATTACTTGCACGCCCCTCAACCCCCCATCAGCCACGTAGAGATTGCCCTCCGAATCGACATCTATACCTATCGGGCTGAGCAACGGGGCGGAGTTATTTTCACCAATTGTAAAATAGCGTCCCTCCGGCACATCAAAAACTTTTATTACTCGCGAGGCTGGCTCAGAAACAAAAATACGACCGCGATGAACCGCAATCGCATAAGGCTTCCATAAAACTGCCGCAGCGGATCCGGTAGTACTTTCCCCAAACAGAAAATCCTTTAATTCTGCATGCTTTTTCCCACCGCTTACAATAACGCGGTTACTAAAGATTGTTCGCTCAAAATAAAAACGGGGCTGATCCGGCGGCGATGGAAAAACTAGTGGCGCACTTTCAACCTGCCTGGTTGATTTAGGCGCTTGGGCACAGGCGGAGAGCCCCAAAAGGAATGCAATCCCGAGCCAAACCAAAGAAGCCCGACCGCGCGCATGCACACACTTATTTTTGCTTAAATTGATCATAATTTATTCCGCTCTTTACACTTTAAGTCAGCATGTCCTTGACCAGTTAAGGCAATGCAATTACAAAGCAACTTAACCAATACGAAATCCTGATGCTCCAATAAGCAGCTTGCGTGCCAAAGATTCCCATGTGGCCACACTGCAGAACATCCAACACATAACCTCCACGACCATTCTTACCCTACTACTGTCGACTGCCCGCTTGGGAGAAGTCCATTGTGCGCAAATGAGCCACTCCACCATAACTTCCCACCCATTTACTGCCATCCTGAGAAGTTGCCATCGAAAAAACATTATTATCAAATAAACCGTCTGATGCAGTCATCACCTTGAATGCCCCGTTCTGCCACAAAGCCAAACCCTTGTTTGTACCCACCCAAAGCTGTTGCCTGGCATCCTGATGTAGCATAAACACGTGATTGCCCGGCAACCCTTCAAATGTGCTGTAATTTACCCATTTTAACCCGTCATAGCGGGACAATCCGCCACCCCACGTACCCGCCCAAACCTGTCCCGCCTGATCAACTTCCAACGCAATAATGTAATTGGGGTTGTAAGCCACGTTAACTGCCTGCAGCCCCATTTCCTGCTTCTGCTTGGCGTGATGATCGGAAACTGACCCAGGATCACCTTTGAAATCAATAACATCTTTAACTTTTTCAAATGGTGTACCCACGCCTTTTGCATGGTTCCAATTATCCCATTTATTGTCGGCAAAACGTGCTACGCCACCTTCTGTAGCCATCCACAGCTCACCCTTTTTGCCTTCAGCCAACCCATACACCCAGTCATTGGGCAACCCGCCTTTGGTATTCTCGACCGTAAATAAATCCCACTTGGCGGGATCATTTAAATCTCCCCCGCGCACCCTGTTTACACCGGACCACGTTGCAATCCATAAATCACCACTCGCCACCTCCAATACATCATATACAAATGCATCCCCCAACCCGTCCGGTATGTTGAAGTGTTTCCAATTGGAACTTGTTTCGTCAAGCAACGATAAGCCGCCGCCATAAGACCCAATAGCTATTTTCCCCTTAACCTTGCCCACGAAAAACACACCGTTCGATAATAAGCCGTTGGTTGCGCCAAATATCTTAAACGTATCATCACGCGTGTCATAACGAATCACACCACCCGTGGTGCCGACCCATATCAAGTGACCATCGGCATAAATAGATTTAACATTTTTATTCCCGACGCGAAAATGTGTGAATTTTTGTTTTTGATCGGACGCACTTTGTCCTGCCTTCTGCGCCTCGGCTGCAACAACCTGCGTGGTTGACACCAATCCGATTAGCGAGGACATCCAGGCTATCAATATGAATAATGTCCAATATTTAGTGCTCATATTTTCCATAAGGGATCTCTGGCTAGGGCTTGAGAGGCGTTATTAAAGGGGCTGTACTGTATCCGATGCGCGTTACCCCGCGCCGACTACCGGCCCAAACATCACCGTTCGCTGCCACGGCAAGCGCATAAACACTATTGCTCAGCAACCCGTCCTGTTGTCGATAGCTGCGCCATGTCTTGCCATCAAAGCGTGACACGCCATTGTCTGTACCAAACCATAGCACACCCCGGTCATCACTGGCTATGGAAAAAACAATATTCCCAGCTAGACCATCTTTGCGCGTAAAATTTTTCCAAGTTTTTCCATCAAACTGTGCCACGCCGCCGCCCCATGTCCCCGCCCAAATTGTGTTATCTGGGGCGACCAACAGGGCAAACACATAACCGGGATTGTAGGTAGAACCACTGCTGATCTGCACTGCTAAATCATGTCGCGAGCGCGTACCCAATCCGGTATTGGGGCTGCTGGGTAGCCCTTCTACATTGGGTGCACCCAAACCATCCTTATGTGTCCAAGCTCGCCATTTTTTGCCGTCAGCTTGCTGATCATCAAAAAC
>JBEBGP010000155.1:0-13717 GCA_040081045.1 Candidatus Nitrotoga sp. | reverse complement strand
CCTTAGTTTTGGAATTTTTGTATGGATTTGTTGATGAACTTCTAAGATTGTCTCGAAAAAAGCCCGTGCTTTATCTTCAAACCCACCGCCACCAACGGTCGAAGTTAGTAGAAACTCCCCAGGCTGAAGCCTATATTTGTCACGTAACATTTGTTGCAGCTGAATTTCGGCATGACGAATAATAGGACCGACAAAAATTGCTTTTTCATTGAGGGAATCTGGCAAGCTATAACCGAATTCAACCGGTTCATGAGGAATAAGGATGAGATCAACTGATGTCAAGAAAGGGTGGTTAAATATTTCCTGCTGACGATCCGGTTTGCATTTTCGCATAATGTAGGCGATTCGACCCGAACACGGCGGGGTGTCTGCCGCTTCTTTGGGCAGCAAAGTATCATATATAACAACGTCAGGGTTGAAGCTGTCTATAACGCCCGCCCAATGTTGATTACGTTCTAAATCTTTCTCAATAAAATAGCCGAATTGATCCCCGCAAAGTTCTGCTGCTGATTCGCTACGGGCATAAAACAAAATATCAGCATCAGGACTTATTCTGCGAATCTCGCGGGCAATGTTCAGACCGCGCATCAAATGACCCAAGCCTCGCCGGTTGTGGGCATTAAACAGAAAACGTGTTGGCTGGTTTGTCATGGTTCAGGTCAATTCAGTAAGCTCTTGCAAGCGTACCAATGCTCTTTCAAGTGAGAGTGCGGTGAACCGGTCTTTCTTCAAGATCAGGCTTAAATAATAGATTTCTGCACACACCAGATACCAATTGAAGGTCCCAACGTCCACCCCGTCTTCATTGACATGCTGATAGCCTTCGAGGTACGCAGCGTAGGCGGTCGGCAGAAATTCCGGATGTCCTTGAAAGAAACCCACATCGTAATTAAGGGAAACTAAAAACATTGCCATATCCTGGTAAGGGTCGCCCAAACCAGCCAGATCAAAATCCACAACCGACCAACCGTTAGCATGGCGCAAAATCTGTGAGCAAGCAAAATCACCGTGGCAGAAGGTTTTAGGCATTACCCCCAAATAACTTTTCCTTTGCCTAATCCAGTTCCCAATCTTTGATAAGACAAGTTCAATTTGAGGCAAATAAAACAGTATTTCATCCAAATCCTGCCAGATATTATTCATCACTCCATCTCGATCCCAAGGCATATCCTTTGAGATTGGCCAGCTGAATAGGTGAGCATGTAATTTGCCAATCTCAGACATAAACCCGCGATAATTTTCTCTATTTAAAATTAACCCGGTTTCCACACCAGGAACAAGTTCCTGATAAAAAACCGATTGCGCTATATTTATTCCTTTGGGCTTGGGAATTGCACATACATTGTAGTCGGCAACCTTTGCAATATCGACTAGCCTGCGATAACCCTCTTGACAACGATTAGGTTTTTTCAACTTGCCGATAACACTGGGCTGTTCTTGAGATACTGACGTACGAAACGTAACTCGCCGCAAAGGTACATATCTAAGTACTTCAATATCTCGATTTTGAGGCGAATTAATAAATAGGGGTAAATGAGCAAGTTTAGGGTCATTCGGAAAGTCTGAAGTCTGCGTTAAACCGTCGCCTCTTGAATAGTGCAAACTCCAAGCATACAAACCTCCCCGTAAGGTGTGCTCTGGATATTGAATCGAGTAATAGAACCGTTCTAAATGTCTGCCATCTTCGCAAGATTTGGTTTTAACTTCCGCGTGAATACTAGTCGTTAAGCCCTGTTGTTGCCGAGATAAATATTCAGAGTAGGCTGGTGACTGATGGATCAGCTCTTCAAAAGCGCTTATCTGCTTATAAAAAGGGTGAGCTTGTTTGATAAAGCCAAAAATCGAACCTTTAGAAAAAATTTTTTGGTTCATCATCGCACCCATTCAAAATTTCTTCCTTCTGGATATCGCTGTTCAATACCGTCAATGGTAATTTCTTTCATTGCTTGACTGGATACGAACAACACATTTCTATCGCTATCCTGTCGGTAAGCGATAAAACGTCCGTAAAAATTCAATTTCTCCAGCGTAATTTCATTGTCTGCAATTGAGACAATAAACCGATCATTGAAATAGTGTTTGCCCACCTTAAAATTAACATAAAAACAGTAGGTTGTATCGTTTAACTGGTCTCGCTGAAAGTCCTGCAATAAAAAATTATCGCTTGACTTTGGGCTGACTACAGACGCAAACATACTATTCCTTTCCACTGTTTGTTCAATCGAAAAGATAGGTGCGGCATGTTTGGTACCATAGTATTGTGAAACCCAACCGGGTTTAATTCGAGCACTGGCATCCTCATTGGCAATAACTCGAATTTCACACTCATCTGTTAACAAGTGATAGCCGTTGGGCTGAACTATCAGGTCGGTGTTTGTTCCAGCTGGCAAATGAAAATTTAATTCGTAGTGATGTTGAATTTCGTCGTCAGACAGCAGTCGATCCAAAATAAATAAATACTGGTGTCCCATATACACGATCAATCGTTCGTGGATTGGACTGTAATGCGGGCTCAACGCACGACCAAAAATCCAGTCAGTCTTTTTTCCAAGTAACCAGTCCCGCTCCTCCAAATTTACTTCCGGACCATGTTTAGTCCGGCTTAAAAAAAGCGTCTGATCTTGATGGTCAATCGTTACTGTGTTATGGCTCGCGGTACTTTTAAAGTAATGCCGCCAGTTGACCCCGTTCGCATCGGGTTCTCCGAAATAGGTATAACGGCCAGGGTCGATGACTGCAGGTTTCCTATCAACGTAATAACAGAAATTAAACAAGTCGTAATGGCTATGGCTGCCTTCACCTAATTTTCCACAATCGAAAAATACGTGTTGCCGTTCTGCATAAGTCTGTTCATCAATTCCCCAAGTATCTCCCAAGATAAAGTATCCAGAATCTGGAAAACAAATAGAAGCATTTTTTGGAGCCCGACCGGATACCCCTAGCGTGGCTCCCCATAACAACTCGCTATCATTTAGATATTGACTTCCCAACCTGAGCAGATCCAGATGATTACCGTTGTCAGAATCGTTAATGAGAGGAATGTCGCCATTAGGCCATTGTAAGTATAAAGAGAAACGGACTGCCTTATGAAGACGACTTACCAAATCGGAACTCAAGTTGAGATGATTTAAAATTGCCAGTTCCAGCATCCGGATTCCTGTCTCAGCAACTAACTGGTGATAATGCGAAGACATCTCAATATGAACACCATCTTTGTGAAAATCGGTGAGTAAATTTTGGCTCAGCAATTCCGTCCCAGTTTCACGAAAATACTTATTTAAACTCAACTCAGGAAAAAGCACACCGACCAAATAAATCGAATAGAGTTGAAATGTCCGATGATTTCGCACGGGCTTGAGGTTCTGGCTAATATAGTAGGTTTCTTCGGCTATTCGGGTGAGCAATTGCCGAAGAAAGCATCCTGGAACACGCTCATGCCATTTTGTGCCTTTTAACAACATAAAAGCAATGCACCAGGATTCCATCCTTTTAGCTTCAACTTGAGCATCGCTGAGAATAATGTATCCAGAACCCATCTCTGTGATCCAACTCTGGATAAGGTGCTGCCATTTATCAAGATAAATAACCTCACCGGTATGCCGATAAGCCTGGACAAGGTCAATCAGAAAATAGTGTTTATGAAAGGCAATTTGCCATTCCTTGTCAGAACTTGGATTCGCTTTCCAGGAAAATTCCGGTTCAAATTGAAACGTTTCCCCTGTATATCTAAACCGATCAGACAAAATGTCTGCTGCATTTTTTAGTTGCTCATCGCTCACCCTAGGAAGATCGGGGTAGGTAACATGGATACGATTCGCAAAATATGCAACAAGTTCTGCATCTGACAAATCCAATATGGATTCAACGATATGGTTGTTTTTTCCCTGCACAGAAGCCAAATTAGCCGCAGTAAACCATTCTCTGAGTTGAGCAACATTTTTTCGCAAATTGAAATGTTCCTCCATGTGTTGGAGCGATTGATTGCGAAATGTAACCCTGAGTTCGTTTGATTCAAGCAATGTTTGTATCGCATCGGCAAGCTCTTTTACTTGCTTTTGTTCCACCAACATTCCATTGATTTGATGATGGATCATCTCAGGTATTCCAGCAAGCCGGGTTGAGATAACCGGAATGCCAATAGCCATTGCTTCCAGAATAACAGTCGGCAAACCGTCCATATCCCCATCGTTACTTACAATACAGGGCAAGACAAACAAATCAGCACAGCTTAAGGTTGCGATAACATCAGATTGAGCCAGCGCACCCACTAGAGTAACTTGTTGCTCCAAGGCCAACCTTTTTATTGATTGCTCTAACGAAACGCGCTCTTCGCCATCGCCGATAATAACAGTACGAAATACAACATTGCGGTCACGTAATGCAGCGCAAGCTTCGACTAAATAGCTCATGCCTTTTTTGGAAACTAACCGACCGATACTGACAATAAGTCCCGGTTCTTGACTTAACGGGGCGGGGCGGAATAGCTCAAGATCAAGACCATTGTATAACCTGTAGATGTTGCCTTTACAATAATGGTTATCCATCAGTTTATTCAAGTATTCACGGTTAAAATCGCTGACCGTGACAACAAACCGAGCATGTTGAATGCGTCTGACCAAAGCATGTTGATCGACTTTTTCATGATAGATATCACGCGCATGAGCGGTAAAAGAATAACCAATTTTTGCCAGTCCTGCAGACTGCATCGCAATTTCCGCTGCACTGGTGGCAAAATGAGCGTGTAGATGCTGTATCTGCCTTGATTTCACCCAATCCGCAACTTGTTCTGATACTGTTGAGTCCGAAGATTTTGTCGCATCTTCTAAATAAGTAATTTGCGCCTTGAGCTTATTAAGGCCGCTATGTGTAGGTTCTGAGCGAGGCTTGCGTAATGATATGATCTCAACCAACACACCTTGCCGCTCAAGCTCCAGAATCTCATTAAGAATAAAGGTCTGGGATAAATTAGGGAATCGTTTGAGGATATAACCTATTTTAAGGGTTACGAATGGTTTATTTATCATTTAAAAAGTGTGCCCACTGAATCGGCTTTTGCTTAAGGGATCGGCCTGATGCAGGTAAGTGACCGATACTTTCATGGCGTTCACAATCACATGATTTTTGTCACCGTCCAGGCTCTTGATCGAAAAAATGGACAAGTTCAAACCCATCTATTCCAGCAGGAAAATTTCGTTGGTGATAAACGTTTCCGAGATACGCAGATACCCTTTCAAAGGGACAAGTTTAAACCCATCCATTCCGGCAGGCGAATTTCGTTGGTGATAAACGTTCCCAGGGTGCGCGGACACCCTTTCAACACATTACCGATGACGGATCGGTTTTCTGCCGATTCGGAAGCTGAAGTCATACGCTACTGTACTGAGCGTATAACCCGCTGCTGTATCCGAGCATATAATCGGCTCCCACTTCTTGCCGATTGACCAGACGGATGTTTTTGGGCTTGTTGACGACTGAACCGGCTACAACGGCGCCGTCCGTCATCAGTTTATGGATCGAACGGCAAACGCTCGCCAGACCGTCCAGATTGATGTTGAAATGCGCTGATGAGTTGGTATTGGGGGGGCGCACCAACTCTCCCCGAACGGTTGCCAATAATAAGGAAGGAGTCATCTCATCGGGATGAAGGGCATGCAAAAGTCCCAGACTATCCATTCTCTTGGCTCGAATCCATTGTTCCAGAACTGGCGTAACTCTCGGCACCACGATGGCTCGCTTGCCCAAGGTCAGGATTTCGCACACGGTATTATAGCCGCCCATGCTGATTACGAGATCGGCCGCATCCATGTAGGCCATCATGTCGTCGGTAAAGCTCTCCAAGACTATGTCGTGATTACCCCCGATCCGGGCTAGAATCTCATTTCGGTGACTTTCCTTCATCTCCGGCCCGCAGATCACCAATGTTTTGGCGTTTTCGATGCCGCCCTGCTCCTGCCAGCCTTGCACGTATGATTTCAGCAGTTGAAAGCCGTCCTCTCCGCCGCCGGGCGTCACCAAGATCAGCTTTTTAGTATCACAACCATACTTCTGCCGAGTAAGTTGCCGAGACGTTCTCCCCGCCTCCCGCGCGATGTAGCCACAAAACCGAACCTTTTGGCGACTCTTGACAGGAAACTCATATTCTTTACATAAATCAAAAATTTCTGGCGATCCCACCACCAGCACCTGATCGTAAAACGAATCTATCGCCTGGTGGTAGGCATCTTTTCGCCATACCCGCATTGTCGTTTCCGCGCTGTCGAGTATATCCCGGAGTAACAGAACCAGTTTGGCGCGGTGACCCAGCCGTTTTAAATCGTTAAAGGCATTAGCCAGCTCATCGGCAACCCCAAAAGGCTTTTTATCGACCAGAATCAAATCCGGGTCGAAATCGATGATCGAATTGCGAATCAGGTTGCTGCGCATCCGTAATATTTGATCATGAGCCAGGTTGAGGGATTTGGCCTCATAGTCTCCACTCAATGTCCGGGTCAGGCAAGGCAGCTTGATATAATCGATGCGGGGCGAAATCCGAAAGGCGTGCAGCATCGGCGAACCGGACAAAATCAGCACCGACAGATCCGGATCCGAGTCAACGAGAGCCCGAGCAATCACCAGCATCCGCCTCATATTGCCAAGCCCATAAGTATCATGGGAATACACGACTATCTTTTTACGGTGTTTTTGTATCACGGCAGATCCCTTGTCTCAGTAAAAAAATCTTTATGGTGATCATTAAAGCCTGTCTTGTTTACGATGTGAAATGAGCGAAAAGATTCAAACGCTGTCACATACAAAATATAAAATAATACAATGTTAGTAACTTCACCCAGCAACGCTCAATTCGAGCTTATTAATGTTCTCTTTAAGCACTCCGCCTTAGCTAGGCACTTTGAATGCAAACGACTGCTACATGAGAACAGTGTACGTGGTAATTTTGCCCACGTCAAGCTTTTTTTCTGCCGCGAGTTACCTCAAATTAAAGGTTACCAAAATTTCAAAGGTGATCGCTTCATGGTTAACAGGAAATATAATGGGGTATCTGTAAATTGGGGGGGAAGATCAATACCAATACAGATCGTGACGCAACAGGCAATTTGCCCTCGGCTTCCCGGCTCGGTTTTATTGCGAACAATGCTGTAAGAAACCACAGTTAGTTAGTCAGGCAAACATCCGCTCCGAGGTTGCTGACCCGAAAGAACAATCACTGCTTTTGTGCTGTTCGGACTGAGTTGTCACAGAGCCATCCGCCTCGGCGAGCATAGCCTGATGGCCAGAAGGAGCAGAGTTCGGCGCTTGAGATCGATTATTCAGTAACCCGATCAGGACGCGACTCGCTTTTTCTGCACCATCCATATTCAACGGTATACCGGGTGGAAAGGTCGGACTGCGCTCTCCCATACCGGCCTCCACTTCAGCCAGGAGGCGCATTGCTGTTAATTCATCAGGACGAATCATGCGAACCAGATTTCGCGCCGCAAAACGTTCAGCACGAATAAACTGCTCCCGATACGGACTAACACGCGGCACGATAATTGAGCGCCGACCATACCCCATAATCTCCATCACAGTATTGTAGCCGCCCATGGTAACCACCAGATCGGCAATACTCAGATAACCTGAAAGATGCGGTGTAAAAATTTTCAGTGTGACGGGAGAGGCAATTTCGGCAGCCCATTTTTCCAATATCTGGTATGCCGACATTTCCATCTGCGGACCAGCCACAATCAAAGAATGGAATGGAGCCGGTGTTGAGAGATTATTCAACATTTCAAGATAAGTTTTAATGATTTGAAAGCCATCACTCCCGCCACCAGCCGTCACCAACACCAGGCGCTCCTTGCCCAATCCCAGCTTCTCACGCAAATAATCCGCTGTCGGCTGGCGCTCGTCTGTACCAAAAACATACCCGCACGGGTAGATCTTGCGTTCAATGGTCGGCGAGAGGTTGTACTCGAGGACTGGATCAAAAATTTCACGTGCGCCATAGAGCAGAATGGCATCATAGGTATTCTTCAACAGTGGGTAGACACCGCCGCGCTCCCAATCTCTGCATGTAACTTCAGGGGCATCCTCAATATCGCGCATGCCGAGTATCACCCGTGTACGGGGAAACTCCTCTTTTAAATAATGTAATGGATGTACCATTTCACCATTCAGTCCAGCGGGGGCTTTATCCACAAGCACAATATCCGGCTTAAAGTGACTGATTGTGTTCATTATTATACTCTCCCGCAGGGAGGAAATTGCTGCCAGCGAGCCATGCGAATGGGGTGAGTGGTATTCGCCGTTTTCCTTTTTGCGAATTGTCGGCAACTTTACACAATCTACATGATCCGGCCACTGATAAGCCCCAAACTGAGCCGATCCCGTTAATACCAGCTGTGCTACGCCTGGCATATCATGCGCGAGACGCCGGGCGATCGCGAGGGTGCGACGAATGTATCCCAACCCCAAACTATCGTGAGCGTAATGCAAAATTTTCATATTTTCAGGGTGTCCGGAATGCTTATTGTCACTATGCCTCAAACCCCTGCCCGCAAAAGCAGACTGAGAACTGCTTAACTTATCGTAATGGCGTAACTTAGATACTGCTTTTCTTTTAAACATGTGATAAGCCTCCAAAACTGAACCACACTCTTCGAAAATAATCAGGCATTCATAAACTAGTTGTTTTGTCCCATCTTAACTAGGAATTTTGTGTACATAACCACTATACAGGAATAGTTTATGTGGTAATTTTGCCCACGTCAAATTTTTTTCTCTTCCAAATATAAATGTGGCATGACACCCAAACAGATTACCCCTGGCCACTGAATCCCTGTTTCTTGCCTATATTAAAAATGGGAGGAATACCATGCTAAAATGCCGCGCCCGTTTAGAGTCTGTTGACAATCATGCGACGAGTTCGAACGGAGGGAATCGGGATGCAGGGCAGGGCAAGGCGAGAGGGATGCGGTTTGGTCATTCCAAACAAGGAGCGAGCAACGCTGCAATGCGCCCGACTCCCCAGTTTCCGGAGGATTGCCGCCGGATGGAGTACCTGCCGCATTGTCAGGCTTGCATTCATCCCCACCGGGCAAGCAACGCATCTCGCCGGATAATTATCAATAGACTCTAAACTGCAACCAATCTACACCAATTTTAGCCCGTCAATTTGTTACCCGGAAAAATGTCTGCTCTTCCCATTACACTGATCATCTCCTTTACTTTGCTGTTTGGTTTTATCAACACGCATCAACGGCACATAAAAAAATTTCAGGGTGCCAACTTGTCTCATTTTTTTGCCTTACAGGTTAGTTTTATTGCGGGTCTGGTGGCAGGTATAGGGCTGCTGATATTTTATGGTTTTTCGACCGCGTGGTACTGGCCGTTTGCGCTCTTGGCTATTGCTATCATTGCAAGCGGTTTATTATTTGGGTTCCTGGATGGCCAAATCGGGCAACGCGGATTGAGCTGGGCATCTTTTGTCTGGCCGCTGTTTGCCCTGTTATGTTATTGGTCGATTACTGAACTTGCCCGAACCCAGCCCTGAACTCTCCGTACCCGCTTGATTTAACCCTTGCGCTGAGTAAGCAAACTAATTTGACACCGTGCTGATGAGATCACTTCGGACGGCGCGCTCTATCCATGTCTTGATACGATTGGCATCACCAATACGGGAATTTTTGCCATACGAATCCAGTAAAATGACGATGACGGGGCGATTCATAATATGTGCCCGCATCACCAAACATCTGCCTGCCTCTTTGGTGTAACCCGTTTTGCTGATACCGATATCCCAGGAAGCGTTTCTCACCAGAGGATTGGTATTGCCAAACCGTTGGGGGCGGTGACCCTGCGCTGCGACGGTATGCGAGGGCGCAGTGCTGTAAACTTGAATGAGGTCATAACTCTGGGCAACCATCAACATCTTCACCAAATCACGCGCGGTAGAAACATTGTCGCTGTGCAATCCCGAAGCATCTACAAAATGTGTATTCAACATACCCAATTCACGCGCTTTCTTATTCATTTTTGCTATAGCCACTTCCTCGCCCCCCGGGAAAGTACGCGCCAGTGCCGCAGCGGCACGATTTTCAGAAGCCATCAAAGCCAGTTTTAACATCTCGGTTCGGGTAAATGCCGTACCCACGCGCATACGCGACCGCGAATATTTGAGTTTGTCTATATCCTGTTCGCTAATTGTAATAAGTTCGTCCATCGGCAATTGTGCATCCAGGAGCACCATTGCCGTCATCAGCTTAACGATGGAAGCAATCGGTACCACTGTATCCGCGCCTTTGCTGTAAATTGGAACCTGTCCCTGCTCATCGTAAATCAGGGCAATAGACGAACGAAGCCGGGGTAAAGCACTGTATATTTTTAATGCTTTAACGTGCGGTGTGGCCGCGCTGCTGTCCCGATGCGCGGCTTGCGCCGCGAATACCGCACACACACTACCCAACACAATTAAAAAAAGAAATTTTCTTATCATGGATTGCTCTTTGAATTTTCCAAGTCTCCGGTATTCGTACAAATGTTATTTGTTATTTATTTATTGCGTAGCATACATCATCATTTTAACCAAGCAAATGGTTAAAATAGGTAACATTTAGCGGGCAAATTAAAAAAGTCACCCCTCCTCCTGCTGCTGCAACGCCCACATCTGTGCATACACGCCGACTTGCATCAACAATTCACGGTGCGTGCCGCGCTCTACAATACGACCTTTTTCAATCACCAAAATTTGATGCGCGTCCACGATAGTGGACAAACGATGTGCGATGACCAGCGTGGTACGATTATGGGCGATATTGCGCAATTCATCTTGAATTACTTTCTCCGACTTGGAATCCAGCGCCGAGGTAGCCTCGTCAAAAATCAAAATCGGCGGATTTTTTAATATCGCCCGTGCAATCGCCACACGCTGTTTTTCTCCACCGGACAATTTTAATCCCCGCTCGCCCACCGTTGTCTCATAGCCCTGCGGCAGTGATTCAATAAAAGTATGAATGTGCGCCGACTGTGCGGCTTGCAACACCTCCGTCCGTGTTGCGTCCGGGCGACCATAAGCGATATTGTAATAAATACTGTCGTTAAACAACACCGTGTCCTGTGGCACGATACCGATGGCCGCACGCAAGCTGGCCTGCGTAACGTGGCGTATATCTTGCCCATCGATCAAAATTCGCCCCGCTGTGACATCATAAAATCTAAACAATAATCGCGACAAAGTGGACTTGCCCGCACCGCTGGTTCCTACCACCGCAACCGTATGTCCTGCCGGGATTACAAAACTGGTATCGAATAATATCTGGCGGTCAGAGTTATAGCCAAACGCCACATTCTCAAAACGAATTTCTCCCTGTGTCACACGCAAAGATTGCGCATCAGGCGCATCTTCAATTTCACGGTTTTCATGCAACAGGCGAAACATTTTTTCCATGTCCACCAGCGCATTTTTAATTTCTCGATAAATAAACCCCAAGAAATGCAGCGGGATGTAAAGCTGCAGCATGAATACATTAATCAATACCAGATCACCCAGCGTCATCTCACCCTTAACCACACCATCTGCGGCCAGCAACATAAGTGCAGTCAAACCAATTGCGATAATGCAGCTTTGCCCCGCGTTGAGCGCGGACAGCGAAGTTTGATTCTGCACTGCGGCCGTTTCCCACGTGCCCAAATGTTGATCATAACGCCTCGCCTCAAACTGCTCATTGCCGAAATATTTCACGGTTTCATAATTCAGCAGGCTATCAATCGCGTGGGTATTTGCCTTGGAATCCATATCGTTCATGGTGCGTCGGAAAACCATGCGCCATTCGGTAATTGCCAGCGTAAAAATTACATAGGCCACCAGTGTAATGAGTGTGATGACGGTAAACCACGGATTGTATTTATAAAACAAAATACCCGTTACCAGCGCAATCTCCAATATAGTCGGCAAAATATTAAACAGCATGAAGTTGAGCAGGAAGCCGATGCCGCGCGTGCCGCGTTCAATGTCGCGCGACATTCCGCCGGTTTGCCGCTCCAGATGAAAACGCAAATTCAGGCTGTGCAGGTGAATGAATAATTTGAGTGCGATACGGCGAATGGCACGTTGTGTGACTTTTGCAAATATCGCATCACGCAATTCGCCAAACAGTGTGCTCATCAAGCGCAACAAGCCATAACCCACCACCAGAAATACAGGCACCAGTAACACCGCTTGCGTTTTATCCAGCGCGTCGACAATTTCTTTAAAGACCAGCGGCACAGAAACGTTGGCCAATTTGGCCAATATCAACAACCCCATGGCCAACACGACCCGCCCTTTAAACTCCAGCAGGTAGGGCAGCAAAATTCGAATGGTGTGCCAATCGCCACGCGAAGAAGGTGGCGGTGCATCGACACGCGACGAGGGGGTGGGTGAAACGGCAGAAGTGCGGGGCATAATCTTTAAGGAACCTCTGATTAAGTCCCACATGGCCGCGAATTCGGCTTTGCGGGATGGGATGCAAGAAAGGCGACAACGCGAATGGTTATTCCCTTCGCCAGGAGCCTGACGTAGCAGACCGCCCGTAAAGCCAGTTCCCTTGTGGGCTGCAACAAAAACGGGCGCTCGCGGTGTTGCGCTCCTTGGCATCGTAGAATGACTACGACCGGCGTCGCGCGCCTTGCGATCATCCCGTTTTTGTCAGCAACGCGGCTCATGGTGGACTTAATCAGAGGTTCCTTAATAACGACCGGGTATGTGCGTATTATAACTGCGTGGATCCAATATCTCGTCTGGCAGTATCGGAAATTGCTCCAGAGAGGCACTTTTCATGACATGGCGATTAAACGTTATCATGTCCTCTCGCATACCCGGCAAACCCGATGAGAAGTCGCACCAGCGCGTAGCTTGCGTGCATCATCAAACGTTTGAATATGCCATGCTGACGCCATTTTTCACGCTGGACAGGCAACGCGCCATGCGCAATTTCATACATTAAATTCTGCCGCATTGAGTCCGCAAAGCCTTTGTCATACACCACTAAATTGGCTTCCCGCGCCATCCACAAGCTCAGCGGATCAATATTGGATGACCCAACAGTACTCCAGATGCCGTCCACCATCGCTACCTTGGCATGCAGGAAGCTTACGTGGTATTCATGAATTTCTATTCCGGCTCCCAGCAATTCATCGTACAACGCAAGTGTGGCATAGTGTTGCAAACGGTATTCCACTTGCCCCTGCAACAATAATTGCACCCGCACACCGCGCACGGCTGCTTCACATAATGCCCGGCGCAACCGCTTGCCAGGCAGAAAGTAAGCGTTGGCAATGATGATCTCTGTTTTCGCGCCCATTATCGCAGCCATGTAAGCCTGCTCGATAACATGCCGATGTCTGAAGTTATCTCGCGCCAGGAAGATAACTTTGTGGTGCGGTCTTTTGCCAGAGTTATGAAATTTAACACGTCGGCGCTCGCGTCGGCGAAAATTTACCCATGACACCAAAGTCCACAAACGTTGCATCGACAGTTGAATATGCTCCACCACATGCCCCTGCACTTGCACGGTGTAATCCAAACGCGGCTCGGTAATCATCCCTCCCGGTGGGACGGCATCGTTAATGTTCATACTGCTGACAAAAGCGAGGCGTTCGTCTATCAATGCCAGTTTTCGATGCAATCGCCGCAGTTGATACAGGCGAATGGGCAGCCAGCCCAGCCATGGGCGAAACCACAATATCACAACTCCGGCCG
>JBEBGP010000036.1:0-3732 GCA_040081045.1 Candidatus Nitrotoga sp. | reverse complement strand
TCTCCAGCGCGGTCGGCTCGGGCACTCCGGAGCGGGTCAATTGCGCCCAATGCGCCGGATTGGTCGGCGGCATAACGGGATTATTCTCCTTGTGTAAATCGCTCATCTCATTCCTTGGTTGCAACGACCGGCCGCACAATCAATTTAATTCAGTTACGTGACATCTGATCCTCGCCGGATAATTGTCAACAGACTCTAAATTTTTCAACGCCCATTTTTCCAATCCGGCTCAGTTAATATTAAACAACTTGGAAAAATTTGCGACATTCAAAATCTGTGACACCACCTTGCTGGGTTTGCTCAACGTTACCTCTTTGTTGGCTGCCTGCGCCCGATCACGCAGCATCAGCAGCATTCCCAATGCCGAGCTATCCATATAATCCACCGCCGATAAATTCACGTCTATCACCAACACCAAATGATTTTGCATCAGCGCCATATAGGCATCTTTGAAATCACGATGCGCGCTAAAATCAAAATGTCCGCTCATCTCCATCGTTGCAACTGCCCCGTTAATTGAAACATTTGTATTCATCTCCCCCCCTGTTCTCCCCGCTTAAAATTAACACTGTTTGACATTTAATTTGTCGCCAATAACCGGAATTTATCTTATGATGGCGCGCGCTATCACCGAACAACACAACAGAACAACACAAACGAATGAATCGGGCGTAGCGCGACATGCACACTCCTGGACATGGTGTAAACCAACTTGACTTGACAATTGCTACTGTTGGCAATGTTGTCCAGATTCCATCCGATCATCCCGTGCGGGATAGCCTGATCCACGCCACAATCGGCAATAACGCCGACATCGGGATAAAATAAAATTCCAGATTAACGCCTGTTTTGCAATGATCGGGGGCTGTCGCATTTTACCCCGATTATTCGGGATTGTTTAACGCACTTTAGATGCGGCAATGATCCCCTTTATAAAATCGGGCGTGCTGACTGGCCTGATGCCTCTTCAATTATTTGCATTGCTTCTTCCCCTGCGGCTGCGCTCATGATTTTTTACACCTGTTGTGCATATGCATCAACTGGAACGGCTTGCCCATGCCGCACCAGTGCGCCTGCATCCAGAATAAAAACCACCAGGCCATTGCCCATAACAGTCACGCCAGATATACAGGGCACTTTGCGAAAGTTTATTTCCAGATTCTTTAAAACCACCTGATGTTGCGCCAACAATTCATCAACCAGCAACGCAACTTTTCCACCCTCCGCCTCCAGCACAATCAGGATGCCACATTCTGGTGCGGTAACAGATGTGCAAACATTAAGAATTCTGTGCATGGTGATGACCGGTATATATTCATCCTGCACACGCAACAAATATCCGCCCGCTACTGTTTTAAGTTTGGCTGCATTGCCAGGGATGAATTCAATAATGGCGTTGAGCGGCACAATACAGGTTTGGCTGCCGACCAAAACAGACCAGCCATCCAGTGTTGTCAGCGTCAAGGGAAAACGTATAGTCATGCGTGACCCCCGACCCTCCATCGAACCCGGCTCGGTGTGTCCATCCGGTTCTGTGATATTACCGGTCGCCGCATTCATATTTTTATCCGGGTTCAACCCATCCATGCGTAGCATGTTCTAATCGGTTAAAACCAGATTCACTGTTTTCATACGCGCCATTCCCATGTCCTCCATGCCATCCGCCGCCTCGACAACATATAGCCCGCACCCTTTAATGTAAATGCAACTATTTGTTGAATAGATGCCGAGCCATCTGCGCCAAGTACCGTTTTTATCATTACCCACCCCGCCTCAAGCAACTGTTTGCCGGATACCAATGTAGCATTAAATATATCCAGCTATCTCCGGATCAATGCTTGAAACCTGCGCTATTTCTATCACCACATGTTTCTGTAAAATTGTCCGACCAAAGAAAATACCGCTACTGCGCACAAATCAGTAACGGTATAAATATCAAGAAAACGCCGGGGAAGTCCTTCGGCATCTCCCAGGATAGCCCGGGATAGCCTTGTCAAACCATGAGCAACACAAACTTATTCAGCGCTGGCTTAACAAATTCTGGCTTACCACTTACATTGCCGGTTGATATGCAATCTGGCTTTTCTTGACCGGGGATTTGACCGGGGATTTTATCTTTTGCTTTCCCGCGCGTGCAGGTTTATGACAGATACCACACACATAATATTTGCAAAGATCATCGGTATGAATCACGAACTCCCCGCCACACTCCTTGCACGCGGTCATCCGCATCATTTTTGCCTTGAAAAATCGCAGCAGCACCCACGCCCTTGTAATACTTAATACAGGCGCTTCACCCTCTATTTTCATTTGCTCCAGATACACCTTATAACTTCTGATCAACGCCTCCGTCCCCAACACGCCGACGTTACGCTGAAAATATACAACAATATTCATAAACAATGAGGCATGAATGTTGGGTGTCCAGCCCACAAACCAATCAGTCGCGTAGGGCAACATCCCTTTGGATGGGGACTTTCCTTTCACCTCTTTATACAAACGGGTAAGTCGCTCCCTGCTTAAAGACGTTTCCTCCAGCAGCAATTGTAATCTTGCGCCCATCTCAATCAGCTCGACTGAAAATTTGATCTGATTCCCCTCGGCAATAACACTTGCGTTTCTCATGACAATTCCTCCATGCTCTGTTCGTTTTTCACCATAGTCAGAAAATTTACACCCCGGGTAACCCCGCCAGAATTTATGCGGCCAACGCCTCCACGGGCTGCTTGGCCATCATAATCGCACTGTGTGTATGGGTCATTAAACGATCTTTGTTGTAATCCGTAATCATGTTCAACAACATTTTTTCATCGAAACGAAATCGGCACAGCAGCATATTTGACGCAGCCATTTTTAATAATTGGGCGGGACTGAGTTCAGAGATGAGATCAGCCATCTCCCGGTTAATGCCCAGCCGGAAAATTGCACCCAATTCATCTTCATGAATCATCTGTTTTGCCAGCAACATATATGACATGTTTACTTCCCGTATCTCCTGATGCAGCTGCTCTATGTTCATTGTATTCATTATTTTCTCCTCTTAACTGACTGATGGAAACCGACTATGATTTACTCCGCGTTTTACGACGGTTGCATGTTGCGTTGACATGAACCAAAAAAATATCGGTAATTACCCTATTTATTTGTAGGGTAATTACCTACATGCAAGGCAAGGAATGACGCGTCAGCCAATCTTTCGCAGCAACTCTTCATGCAGCTTTTCCACAGCCTGCGGCTTCTCCAGATCAGCCCCGACAATTTTAAACGTATCTTCGGCGCGCGCGCCCAACGTGTTTATTTTTGCCTTCTGCACAGAAATATTGTGCCGCGCCAGCACATGACTTATCTGCGCCAGCAATCCGGGACGGTCTCCGGCAATGATTGAGAGTTGATAATTTTTTTTCTCATCCAATACAATTTTTACCTCTGGAATGATGGGAAAATGCTGCAGCTGGCGGCTGAGGCGTCCCACATGAGGCACAGCGGGAATAGCTGTTTGGACAATTTCCTTGGCCAGTTCGTATTCAATATAATTCATCACATCGCGATAGGGAGCCTGGTTGCTGCCGGTATTCAGCACGGTAAAACTATTCAATGCGTAACCATGTTGGGTGGAATAAATTTTTGCTTCCATAATGTTGTAATGCAAGCGTACAAAAAAAGCGCATATGCGGGCAAATAGATAAGGCCGATCCGGGCTGTATACCAATACTTGCAAGCCCTCCCCTATCG
>JBEBGP010000255.1:0-3739 GCA_040081045.1 Candidatus Nitrotoga sp. | reverse complement strand
CAACATCGGTAGCAACCCATGATGCAAACTCATACTGCGTAATTTCTTAACACATTCGTAGGCATGACCAGACAGCAGCAATTTCAGCATCTCATCCAGCAACCGTGCTTCCGGCACATTGGCCAGCAAATCTTTCAATTGCGAAATGGGCGCGGCAGTCGCCGCTTCGATTTGCATACCGAGTTTGGCAGACAGCCGCACTGCGCGCAGCATACGCACCGGGTCTTCGCGATAACGCACCGCCGGATCGCCGATCATACGCAGGGTATTGGCGCGTATGTCTTCATAGCCATGGTGATAATCATAAATAGCCTGTGTGGTGGGATCATAGAACATGGCGTTGGCGGTAAAGTCGCGGCGTGCGGCATCCTGCTCCTGATCGCCAAATTCGTTGTCACGCAGCAAGCGTCCATGCTCGTCGGTCTCGGCTTCATCATGCCCGATGGCGCGGCGAAAAGTTGATACTTCAACCGTATCTGAACCAAACATCACATGTACCAGGCGAAAACGTCGCCCGATGATACGCGAGCGGCGAAATACCTTACGCACCGCTTCTGGGGTGGCATTCGTGGCAATGTCAAAATCCTTGGGGTGCCTATTCAGCAGCAAATCGCGCACCGCCCCCCCCACCACAAAAGCCTGAAATCCGGCAACCTGCAACTCCTCAGCCACTCGCCGTGCTGCGGGGCTAATTCCCTCGCGACTCACGCCATGCAACTCAAAGGGAATGATATGGCATCCGCCAACAATCTTAATCTGGGCAGCCTTGCCAAACATGTTCTTAAACAATCTTTTAATCATTTGCTCCTAATACAATAAAAATGTCGCAATCAGCTGCGACATGAGGTGCCAATTTTACTCCTTTCCCATCAGCTTTGGCTGGAAGAGATTTCGCCGGATTGGACGGGAGAAAACAGGCTGTGCAGGGCAAAATTTGCCGAGAATCGCCACCCGCACGGCAAATATTTCATGCGCTCTGTAGCCGAAAGCGTTGGCCAGGGATGCGGACAGAAGAAGAGCAAGGGGCTTGTTGACCCGGCGCCCGCCCGGCACATAACCCGACGAAAGGTTGAACGCGGACTGGACGCACGGGATCAGCAATAGAGTGCCGATTCGCACGAAGGTAACGTTGAAAAAAACGGCAAGCAACGACCGGAGCAAACCTGAGCAAAATCCGCGACAGTCCTCGTGTCACTTATGCGGTGTGGTGCTTTATTAGTGCCGGATTAATAATCACGCGTCGTGTCGTCAGCCAGCCCGCCAAGGTGACAATTATCGTACCGCCACCGATGCCTGTTAACAAAAGCATGGCATCCAGTCTGTAAGGAATATCCAGCACTTGATAGGCTATTACCCATCCCAGTAATGCTGCCCCTGCCGCCGAGAAGAAACCGCTTAACGCGCCCAGCACGGCAAATTCTGTCAAGTGCAATTTGCGCAAATAGTGACTGTCCGCCCCCAGAGTCCGCAATATTGCGGTTTGGTGAATGCGCTCATCCTGCATGGACAGCAGCGCAGCATATAAAACTGCCAGTCCGCTTAGCAGAGTGAACATGAAAATCGCGCTGACTGTTTGTGCAATCTGCTCGACAATGTTACGCACTTGCTCAATCACCGCTTCGGTGTTGATCATCAGAAGATTGGGGAAATTTATAACCAGCCTGTCTCCGGCACGCACCTGGTCTGCGGGCAAATGAAAACTGGTGAGATAACTGGCAGTAAAATTTTCCAGTAGCGCGGGTGTGGTGATAACAAAAAAATTCACCTGCATGGAATCCCAGTTCAGCCTGCGCAAATTGACTACCTCCGCGCTGAATTGGCTGCCTGCCACATCGTAAGTCAGGGTATCGCCAATATGAATACCCAGTGTATTGGCGATACCCTCTTCGACTGATAACGCTGATTCCGTTGCCTGCCTCCACCATCGGCCTTGCACCAGTTCATTGCCGCCCGGCATATTTTCAGACCAGGACAAATTAAACTCCCGTTCCACCAACGAGCGTGCGCGCGGCTCCGGGTAATCATTACCGCTTATGCTGCGTTGATTGATGGCGATCAAACGACCGCGCACCATGGGAAAAAGTTTGGCAGCAGCAATGCCATGCCGCCCAAACTGAGGGCAACTATTTGCAGAGCGTTCGTGCGGCCATGTTGCGCGAGATTGGTCAGCGCCCGATTGCCCGCCAGCGGTATTTTGGACAAAGCACGCAAGGCCAACCAAGCCAGCAACCCAAAGATTAATAATCCTCCACCCAAACCGCCCAACACGATGAAACCCAGTTTGAGTGAACCCGCTTGCCACAAAAACAACCCACACAACACAACACCACCCAAACCATACAACAAACCTGTACGCACTTCGGGAATGCCCAATTCGCGACGAATTACCCGTAGCGGAGAAACGCTTTTTAGTTGCCATAATGGCAAAAATGCAAAACCCAACAATAGTGCCAAGCCGCTAATTGATGCCTGCCAGACGGGCATCCAACCGGGATCGGGTAAATTGGCATCACGCATGGCAGCAATGGTTTGTACCAATCCCGCCTGTACTGCGTAGCCTATGATGCAACCGAATATCACCGCAAGAAATCCAAGCAACAAAAATTGACACAGAAAAATTTGCAGCACCTGTGCCTGACTGGCGCCGAGACAACGCAGCATGGCGCAGGTGTCCAAATGCCGCGTGATGAATTGCCGTGCAGCCAACGCCAACGCCACACTTGCCAGCACAACAGCAGTTAATGCAGCCAATCCGAGAAAATTTTCGGCACGTTCCAGTGCGGTGCGTATCTCGGGACGCGCATCGCGCACATCTTCTATTTTTTCGCTCAACTGCAAACGCCCGGCCAACCAGCTTCGCAATTCACTGACCTTGTCCGGCTCGCCCGCTATCAACAAGCGGTAACTGATGCGGCTGCCTTCCTGCACCAATCCGCTGCTTGATAGATCTTCTGAATTCAATAAAACACGCGGCGCAAAGCTGACAAAGCCGATCGCTTGATCGACATCGCGAACAATGCGCGCGGCCACGCGCAAACGCAGCGCGCCCAGATTAATTTCATCGCCAATTTCCAAATTCAGCCGCTGTATCAATCGCGCATCAACCCACACTGTGCCACGCCGGGGAATGCTGTTAGCCTCGTGTGGTGTCCCGTCATCAATCTCGATTTTCCCGCGCAAAGGATAGCCCTGCTCCACCGCCATGATCTCCGTCAATATGGTTTGCGCGCCGGCTGATGCTGCCTGGGCGCGCGATACCATGCTCGGAAAAACTGCGCTCGTCACGACGACCAAATTGCGTTGCAGCGCAGCCGCACGATACTCGGGCGGGATAACACGGGTTGAAGTAACACGCAAATCCGCACCCAACAAACTGGTGGCTTCCTGTTGCAAAGCCTGGCGCACACGATCGGCAAACAAACCTACGGTTGACATGCTACCCACCGCCAACACCAATGCCAGCAGCAATACGCGCCACTCACCCGCACGCCAATCGCGGCGCAGCATATTGAAGGACAGTCGGAAAGTATTTCCAGTCATGCCCGGATATTCCTCATATTACAACCCGTCCAGCCGCCAGATGTATTTGCCGACTGCAACGGCGCGCCAATGCTTCATCATGGGTGACTAAAATTAAAGTCGTGCCGTGGGCGCGATTTAACTCCAACATTAATTCAATAATCTGCGCTCCCGTGGCGGCATCGAGATTACCGGTCGGTTCATCGGCAAATAATATTTT
>JBEBGP010000386.1:0-3749 GCA_040081045.1 Candidatus Nitrotoga sp. | reverse complement strand
GGTACAGGTCGCCGCAAAAGCTCAGTAGCGCGCGTGTTTTTAAAAACAGGTAAAGGCAATATCATTGTGAATGATAAGCCCGTGGACGAATATTTCTCACGCGTGACATCACGCATGATTTTGCGTCAACCATTAGAACTAACAGAAAACACCACTAGCTTTGACATTATGGTCAACGTGATTGGTGGCGGTGAGTCTGGTCAAGCTGGCGCGGTGCGTCACGGCATTACACGTGCCTTGATTGATGATGATGCGGCGCTTAAAAGTGCTCTGTCACAAGCTGGTTTCGTCACACGCGATGCACGTGAAGTAGAACGTAAAAAAGTTGGTTTACGTAAAGCGCGTCGTCGTAAACAATTCTCTAAACGCTAATATTAAGGCGTCTAGTAATAAAAAAGGTCGCGTTAGCGGCCTTTTTTATTTATGCACTAAATTTGATACTATTAAATATTATGGATAACAGCAAAATTAAAGTAGGCATCGTTGGCGGCACTGGTTATACAGGTGTTGAGTTATTGCGTCTGTTAGCGTTACATCCGCAAGTCGAACTTACAGCGATTACCTCGCGTGGTGATGCTGGTTTGCCTGTGGCCGATATGTTCCCTAGCCTACGCGGGCTGGTCAATTTGGTGTTTACCGATCCTGCAACTGCTAACTTAAGTGCATGTGATGTGGTATTTTTTGCTACGCCGCATGGTGTAGCCATGTCGCAAACACCTGCATTGCTGGCAGCAGGCGTTAAAGTCATTGATTTAGCTGCCGATTTTAGGCTGCAAGATGTATCCGTGTTTGAGCAATGGTACAAAATGCCACACAGCTGTACCGATATTCTAAAAGATGCTGTATATGGCATTCCAGAACTGTACCGCGAACAAGTTAAACAGGCCAAGGTGATTGGTAACCCAGGTTGCTATCCAACCACTATTTTATTGGGCCTGGCGCCATTACTAGAACAAGGTTTAATTGATTTATCTGTGCCGATTATTGCAGATGCGAAATCAGGCGTGTCTGGCGCAGGAAGAAAAGCTGAAGTTGCCACCTTGTTTGCAGAAGCCAGCGATAATATGAAAGCCTATGGTGTGGCGGGGCATCGTCATCATCCAGAAATTCATGCACAGTTGACGCAGCTGGCAAAAACAAACTTAGAATTTATTTTTGTGCCGCATTTAGTACCAATGATACGCGGTATGCTGTCAACAATTTACGTGAAACTTTCTGCAAAGGCCAATAGTCTTGATTTACAGGCTTTGTTTGAAAAGCGCTACGCCAATGAGCAATTCGTAGATGTATTGCCAGCTGGAACCCTGCCAGAGACACGCTCTGTGCGCGGCGCTAATCAATTGCGCATGGCCTTGCACAAGCAAGCGGATACTGGTTACTTAACAATCGTCGTCGTGCAGGATAACCTAGTAAAAGGCGCAGCAGGGCAAGCGGTGCAAAATATGAATATTATGTTTGGTTTTGCTGAGAATGCAGGCTTACAAATCGTGCCGCTCTTACCATAAGGCTTAATCGCTAATAAAGCTTAGTTTATGAAACCAATCCGTCGCAATGTTCGCCGTCATTTTGGGCTCACCGCTAAACAAGTGGCGGTACGTTCGCAGAGGCCATGGTATTTTAGGCTCCTGCTTGCAACATTGTGCGTGGGTTTTGGTTATGCGATTGCCTATTGGATGTTGTATGACAGCGAGAACATTAGAGGGAAATTAGTGCAAGCCACGCAAGAGAACAAGGAGTTGCAGGCTAAACTGGTGGGTGCACAAAGAGAGCTTCAAGTTGAACTGGCCACCAACAATACCCTTGCCAAAGAGCTTGCAAGCGTTCAAGATGACAACATTAAAGTAAAGGAAGAGTTGTTCTTTTATAAAAACATGTTGGGCAGAAGATCAAAGTAGTGGGTTTAAAGTAGTGCTGTTTATCGTATGAGGAAAAGTAATGTTTTTTAAAAGAGCCAATAAAATAGATAATCGTATCGATACCCTAGTGGGCGCCGATACCCGTATTGAAGGTGATTTAAGTTTTAGTGGCGGCTTGCGTGTGGATGGCGCTATTCGCGGCGATGTGGCTGAGCAAAATGGTAACCCGAGCACGCTAATATTAAGCGAGCATGGTCGTATCGAAGGTGCCGTCACTGCTGCAAAAGTTGTGCTGAATGGTAAAGTGGTCGGTACGGTTAAATCCAGCCATTTTATCGAGCTGCAAACCAAAGCGCGCATTACTGGGGATTTACATTACAAATCGCTCGAGATGCATACTGGCGCGGTGATAGAAGGTAAGCTGGTGTATATGGGTGACAATATGCAAGAAGAGCCGCAATAGCTGGTTAGATTTAAACCGTGTAAATTAAAACCATTGCAAAATTGAACAATAGCCCCAACTTAATAGTCTGAGATTAAAGAAGTTTAAGGAGTCAACCATGAACACAGTAGCCGACATGCAAGATATTGAAATGCCAACCCCGCTTATCTTTACCGATAATGCGGCCAAAAAAGTGAAAGAACTCATTGAAGAAGAAGGCTCGCCCGATCTTAAACTACGCGTGTTTGTCAGCGGCGGTGGTTGCTCAGGCTTTCAATATGGCTTCACCTTTGAAGAGGAGGTGAACGAGGACGACACGCAAGTGATGAAAGATACTGTTACGCTGTTAATCGACCCAATGAGCTTGCAATATTTAATGGGTGCTGAGATTGATTACCAAGATAACTTACAAGGTTCACAATTTGTGATTCGTAACCCACAAGCACAAAGTACTTGTGGTTGTGGTAGCTCGTTCTCGGTATAAACACTAAGCAGAATTTATGCTAAATTCATTAAAATGAAAAAGCTTTTTTTAATTTTAATGATGTGCTTACTGCCATACCAATTTGCTTGGGCGATGGTGGCAAGCTACGCTACGCATGGTGCGCACGATACAGAAGTGCACTTTGGACATCACGAGCACCATCATGTGCAGCATGTGGATTTGTCAGAATCTAGTTCTGAATTAAATTCAGACCACCCGAATACGCGCGATGCAAAAAACTTAGAGACCCATCTACATTTAGGCTTTTTTCACCTTTCTTGTGGTGAGCTAATTAGCTACGTCCTGCCCGTCTTTGAGCAGCAAGCAACACAAGCGATAACACCTTATCTATTCGCTAATCATTCCCCACCTACCTATCAGCCCGAACGCCCCAATTGGCTTGCCGCCGTTTAATTCGGCGGGCAGTCTTTAATTAATACAAATATTGCATATTAGGCACTCGCCGATTTTTCTATGATTAGGAGAACGGGATGAGTATGCCAAAATTTGTATTATTGCTTTTATTTAGCACTGTTTTAAGTTGCAAGTTAGTTATTGCGCAAGAAAATATTAGTTTGGATGAGGCCACAGCACTTGCGCTACAGGCTAATCTAAATATTGCAGTAGCAATGCGCGGCCGCGAAGTAGAAAGCGCACAGCTATTGCAAGCTGCCACGCGCCCTAACCCTACTCTATCAGGGCAAGTCGAAGATTTACGCAGTCAAAACCGCATTGCCACGATTGCTATCAGCCAGCAGTTGGAAACAGCAGGCAAGCGCGGTAAACGCATGGCTGCAGCTGATGCGGCCTTGGCTATGGCAGATGCTGATATTGTTATTGCACAAGCTGAAATAAGCGCTAAGACTTACGCTGCATTTTATCAAGTATTGGCGGCGCAACAAGCGCAAACCTTAGCACAAGAGCTGCTACAAATCGCTACTACCTCAAAACTAACCACTGCTAAACC
>JBEBGP010000107.1:0-3764 GCA_040081045.1 Candidatus Nitrotoga sp. | reverse complement strand
CCACTTTGCAACCGTCTTTTGGTTGCTTAGTGGGATGGCTATAACCAATGACTTGCCCGGCGTCTTTTGCCGGGTTAGTCAGATGGCTAGTAGTTATATTAGTTGTTCACTCAGGAGCCGAAGACGATGCCAACAGCGTGTGTTGTTGGGGCTGTGTCAACTTTGCACTCAATTTATTGAGTAGCAAATTGCCTAACTTTGTTATTAGCCCCTTACAACCACGGCACACTCCTGACAATTCCGCATGGGCTTGGCCCATAGCAGATTGCGTACTTTTAGTGCTTGCGGGTACACAGTTATCGTTTTTAACGCGAATTGGAATTACTCCTGCACCCTGGGTCTAGGACGCTTACCCACCTTGACTTGCACCACCACTTCTTTTTCGTTGCGCAGCAGTGTGAGCTTCGATATTTTACTTGGCGAAATACTGGAAATGGCTTCCAGCATAGTGTTGGAATCGGTCAATAATTTATCATCGACCGACACCAGAATATCCCCCGGCTTCACGCCCGCTTTATCCGCCGGGCCGCCGCGCATCACTTCCGAAATCAACACGCCTTTTGTTTCTCCCAGCTTGAATGACTCAGCCAACTCCGGAGTTAAATCTTGCGCTGCCACGCCTATCCAGCCGCGCGTAACTGAACCATGCTGAATAATCTGCTCCATCACCTTCTTCGCCGTGCTGACCGGAATGGCAAAACCAATACCCAGAGAACCGCCATTCGGCGAGTAAATCGCGCTATTAATACCCAGCAAATTCCCACTCGTATCCACCAGTGCGCCACCTGAATTACCGGGATTAATTGCGGCATCAGTCTGAATAAAATTCTCGAACGTGTTCAGCCCCAAATGGCTGCGTTTGAGCGCACTGATGATGCCCATGGTCACGGTTTGCCCCACGTCAAATGGATTGCCGATAGCCAGCACAATATCGCCCACCCGCGCCTGATCTGATTGTCCAAAAGTGATGGTGGGAATACCGTCGGGTAAATTTATTTTAATTACCGCCAAATCAGTCTCGGGATCGGAACCGACCACAATCGCCTTGGCCTTGCGGCCATCCGCCAGTGCTACCTCGATTTGATCGGCGGCTTCCACTACATGATGATTGGTGAGTATGTAGCCTTCGGGACTGACGATAACACCTGAACCCAGATTGGAGCCGCGGCGCGGCGCATCCTCAAATTCATCGCCAAAGAAAAAACGGAAGCGCGGGTCTTCCATAAAAGGGCGTGGCAGCCGTTTGACTTCCTTGGATGTAAAAATATTCACCACTGCCGGCATCACTTTTTTCGAAGCCGCGCTAAATCCGGTAGTCGATGGCTGTACATCAACACTCCTGGGCGGGCTTTCCTGCAGGGTGATTACACCTGTTTGCTCAACACCTGTTTGCTCAGCACCAGGCAGCAAGCCTGGCTTGAGCGTATTAATAACAAATAATAACGCCAACCCGATGGTGGTGGTTTGTGCAAATAATAGCCAGAATTTACGCATGATATGATTGCTCTATGAGTTTTCGTCGTTGAATAAAGTTGTTAATTGTTAAACAAAATGGATCATCAAGGTGCAACCATGCTGTTAAAAGATTTGCGCGATTATATAGCAAGCTTGCTGCAAACAGAACGTTTTCAAGACTACTGTCCCAATGGTTTACAGGTAGAAGGCCGTGCGAAAATTCGGCGTATTGCCACGGGCGTAACGGCTTCACAGCGTCTTTTACAGGCAGCAACAGAATGGGGGGCGGATGCCATACTGGTTCATCATGGCTATTTTTGGCACAACGAAAATGCCACTGTCACGGGCATAAAAAAACAACGAATTGCCCACTTACTGAAACATGACATCAGCTTGTTGGCCTACCACTTGCCGCTGGATGCCCATGTGGAATTAGGCAATAACACGCAGCTTGGGCTGCATTTGGAATTCATAGAGCAAGGTCGCTTTGGGGAGCAGGACATCGCCTGCTTTGGCGCATTGAAAAAACCGCAAACACTGACTGAATTATCTGCCAGCATTGCACAACGCCTGCAACGTACACCCCAAATAATAGGCGCGAATGAAAACCCGAATGAACAACATATCCAGCGCATTGCCTGGTGTACCGGCGCGGCACAAAATTATTTCGAAACCGCCGTGGCACTCGGTGTGGATGCGTTTTTAACCGGGGAAATTTCCGAACAAAACGTGCATGTCGCGCATGAAACAGGCGTAGCTTTTATCGCTGCCGGACATCACGCCACCGAACGTTACGGCATCCAGGCACTTGGCCAGCATCTGGCTGAACACTGCATGCTGGAACATCGGTTTTTTGATATAGACAATCCGGTGTAAAAAATGTTGTGGATGAGTTTGAATTATTCCATGGGCAAGGAATGCACAAAACTTGCCTCTCCCCCAATCGAGAATGAGTCCCTACGTGGCGGAGCAAACTTCCATTGGCACATTCATTGTGAACAAAATGGAGTTGGGAAGGAATACCCGTTAACACACAAACCAAATTGAATTGAAAAACGCTTGGTGGAATACCTTAATGCGAGTGTTTAGCGCGATGCTTCTCATCAAATGCTGCCAACACATCTTCGGTCTCCTCATCCGCCGCTTCCGGCATCCCCATCAGGGTTCGTGACACTGGCTGTAAAACCGCATTAGCCGCCTGAATTGCCTCACCATGCCGCGCCAGCAATGTTGTTATTTTACCGACTACAATCTCCAGCAACTCTTTCCGGCTATCCTCTGATCCCGTAAACCGCAACAAAAAATCCATACTGCGCGGATAAAAAGTTGTCCATTGCCAAGCCAGAAAACTATCGCTATTTTTAAATCCATCGACGGTCAACTCACGTTGTAACGCGACAATTTCCGGCAGCGATTTTTGTTTGAGTGAGGGCGCATCACTCCACATCAAACCAAAATATACGCGCACGTTTTCGCCCATATATTGCTGCTCCATCATCGGTCGAATATGAATAGCCGGATTCCCCTTGGGCTGCAGATATACGCCCACCAAAGTTTCCGGTTCATTGTCTGCCTTGTTGCGATTTTCAGTGGTAATCACAAACCAGTCCGGCAACGCTTCATCCATCAGCCGTTTACTCAGCGCCACCCAGAATTCATGGTTCAACTTTTGCCGTGTGGTATCTACCTGCTCGGCCACCGTCAGTGCCAGCGGCAAATTTTCCGGCTGTGCAAAAAATTCCAATACTGCATCTTCTTCGTTCATGTGTTATTCATCCAAAAATTATTTTCCAGCCAGGAATTAAGATTTTTACGAGTAAAATCAAATTGCACCGCATCATATTCCATACTATTCAGCCAGCCATTTTACGTCCCCAGTCTCCCCATAAAAATTCGTGGCACCGAATATGTTGCCACGTCTTTGGATGTTACATCAATCTCTGTTTAATGCGATAGCTCGGTGATGAGTTGTATAAAGCCGCCCACTTAATTAAGTACCAAATTTCATATGCCTTGATATTAAAACAATCATTTCTTGTGCCACATGAATCCCAAAAATATTTTAGATTTTATCTTCGAGTGGCGGTGGTAAAATCACACCCGAAAATCATCTTCCCCTCGCCATGTCCCAACCTGCGTTTGTTCATTTACGGCTGCACAGCGAATACTCGATAGTCGATGGCATCACACGTATTCCAGAGGCATTGGCGGCGGCGCGGCAAGACAACATGCCCGCGCTGGCCTTGACTGATCTCAATAATTTTTTCGGCTTGCTCAAGTTTTATCAGGCAGCGCGTTCGGCAGGTATC
>JBEBGP010000252.1:0-3769 GCA_040081045.1 Candidatus Nitrotoga sp. | reverse complement strand
CTTATGAGAAGGTGAGAGACAGATATCCGATTGTAATTACGCGTGATTTAAGCAAAGCAAAGAACTGGTTGAGAGCACAAGCGCGTGGATCAGAGCGGTATGGAATTGTTGTTTCATCGCAAGCTGAGAGGCTTAAGCCTTATGCGATTGACGTGAAATCGCCCATGGATCCCGTCCACTGGTTTCTGGACGGAAAGGATGATGTGCGCTCTTCGTACTATCTGGAGGATGTTGCCACTGAATTTCACGTCCAAGGTTTGGAGCTGGATTGGGCGTGCGTAACATGGGATGCAGATTTTCGACATTGTCCGGGCGGATGGAGCCATTATTCGTTTTGTGGAAACCGCTGGAACAAAATAAACAAGGAAGAACGAAAGCAATACTTGAAAAATGCTTATCGAGTTTTATTGACTAGAGCTCGTCAAGGAATGGTCCTGGTTGTTCCGGAGGGTGACAAGGGTGACCATACGCGTAATTCCCAATTTTATGATGGAACATACAGCTATCTAAATGCAATTGGCTTTCCAGTAATCTAATAGCTAATCAAATTATGCCTTTGGCTATATCATATGCCACACTTGTGACCGTGCAATTGCGCGGGAGTGCCAGAGTTACCACACTTATCGAGTGCGAGAAGCACGAGCAGCTTACTCTTTGTTGCGTGCCTATTCTGAGCGCATTGCCGATTCAACTTCGCGCGCCATAAGCCGCCCGCAGAAACTTTTGTGCTGGTAGGCTGGAACAAAAGCAATGGATATTTGCAATGGATTTTGCGCGAACATTTATAACTTCCGCATGGGCGCGCGTACCGGTTCGCTGCGCCTTGAGCCTGATATTGTTGTCGCGCAATATTTGTAGCTATCTGGGAATGTTTGCAGCCGTGCCGTTTCCCTGATTGTCAGGCTGCGACATTGGGACAGGTCATAATGAATGAAATAGTGCCCATCCTTGGAAATATGTGGAGTAATTGTAGTAGAAGACCGCCCTTCGACCTGTACCCTGAAACGATCTGGAAAGTGACTGTTCCGCACTCCTTCCTGTATATTCTGGTGTGCACGAAGAAGCGCCGTCGGAAAATCACTCAGATGAACAGATTTTCCATTGGCTGCCGCGTAGGCAGACACAAAAAGGTAGCGATGAAGCTCGTGAACTTTGCCAGCCTTGATCCGGCAATTACCAGCACGGGACGAACAGGCTTGGGTAAAGCCGGTTCGCTCGACAGAGAAGTTTGGGCAGAATTCATGCCGACTGGGAAAGCCTCGCTGTTGAATGTGAAATGCTCAGACGTAATCTTGATCGTGCAGCACCGCCGGAAGATGAGGCTGATGAGTTACTTGTGCCAGAAGGCTATACCGGCGAAACTAGACGAGTCGTTACTGAGCCGCGACTATTGGTTGCCAGCACATATTGTGCCGTGGAGCAAAGACAAAGCCAATCGCCTCAATCTAAGTAATGGGCTATGCCTTTCGGCGATTCATGACAGAGCTTTTGATAAGGGGCTGATAACACTGACCAATGATTTCAAAATCGTAGTCTCAAAAGAACTGAAACGCAAGAAAGAGCCTTTCATTATCGAAGTTCTGCTGCCTTTGGATAGCCGCACAATTGAGCCACCAGAACGCTTCACACCGCAAGCCGAATTTATCGCGTGGCATAGAAAAGAACTTTTTTGGACAATAGAAAATGACGGTTTTGAAAACCAGAGAAAGTTATCCAGACATGGTTTTATACATCATGTCTAACCAACCAGACTGTTGTCCAAAATGCCAAGCGCGGTTGGATTGGATTGATGAGGTGATGATTGATGATGGGTATGTATTTGTTAAGTTTTGTGATGAGTGTCAGTGCGAAGTCTTAATGGTTGAAGATTAGGTTGTAAATGTCGTCACTTCCAGCAGAAGCTCCGAGTCTGATTTTATGGGCTGGGAAATGAAAGCCTATAGTGGCGACCGGATTACGCTGATGACGCCGGAGCCGGACAGCGGGATGTACGGTGAACGCGGCGTCAAATTTTTGTCCGCGAATACGGCACGCCAACCGGAGACAACACACCCTATTTCACGGGCATGCACTGCGTCGATTGCCGTAACGAGAAAAGTGGTCGGTCGTGTGAAACGAGTTTTGCATTTGGTGGTAGGGAATCCGGCCTATTTTCATCACGCCCGACAGTCAAGCCAAGTACTTTATTTCTTCGGATCGTACTTAAATGACAGGGCTACTCTGGCGCGATAAGAAGCGACTTTGCCATCTTCCACCACCATGTCCAATTTGATGATCTCGGCCACTCTTAAATCACGCAGGGTTTTAGATGCCGTGTTAACAGCATTAGCAGCGGCATCTTCCCAAGATTTTTTGCTGGTGCCGACGAGTTCTGTGATACGGTAAATGCTGTCTTTTGCCACGATTGTTCTCCTTTTAATTTAAGTAACGACGATCAATTTATTTTTACGAGCTTCGCCAATCTCTTTTTTGGCGTTACTTGCTGCGCGTAATTTACTCCGGTTATGCGAGCAGGTCTAGCCACTTGTACCATTGTGATTATGGGCGATACGGCATGCAGTATGTAAAGATACGGATTCGGTGCGAAGCTGAGTGCTTTGCACTGGCAATATCCGGTTAGTTTCATGTGCATTCCCCCAGCCGGGGCTTATGACACAGACTGGTGATTTATGCTTTGCTGTAAATCTCCGCACCTTCTTTGACAAACTCCTGCGATTTTTCTGCCAGACCTTTTTCAAGCGCGTCAATTTCTGATACTCCTTGCGCAACGGCGTAGTCACGCACGTCTTGCGAGATTTTCATGGAGCAGAAATGCGGGCCGCACATCGAGCAAAAGTGCGCAACTTTGGCGGAATCCCTAGGCAGGGTCTCGTCGTGAAATTCGCGCGCCTTGTCGGGATCCAGACCCAAATTGAATTGGTCTTCCCAACGGAATTCAAAGCGCGCTTTGGACAGCGCGTTATCACGTATCTGCGCACCGGGGTGTCCCTTGGCAAGATCGGCAGCGTGGGCGGCAAGCTTGTAGGTGATGACACCATCTTTTACATCATTTTTATCCGGCAGGCCGAGGTGTTCTTTGGGTGTGACGTAACACAGCATGGCTGTGCCATACCAGCCTATCATCGCCGCGCCTATGCCGGAGGTGATGTGGTCATAGCCCGGCGCAATATCGGTGGTGAGTGGGCCGAGAGTGTAGAACGGCGCTTCGTGACACTGCTCCAGTTGCAAATCCATATTCTCTTTGATGAGGTGCATGGGCACATGGCCGGGACCTTCTATCATCACCTGCACATCATGCTTCCACGCAATTTGCGTGAGTTCACCCAGCGTTTTCAGTTCGCTTAATTGCGCTTCGTCGTTGGCATCGTAGATCGAGCCGGGACGCAGACCGTCGCCCAAGCTAAAACTCACGTCATAGGCTTTCATGATGTCGCAAATGTCTTCGAAATGGGTGTAGAGGAATGATTCCTTGTGATGCGACAAACACCATTTCGCCATGATGGAGCCACCGCGCGACACGATGCCCGTCATACGGTTGGCGGTCATCGGCACGTAGCGCAGCAACACGCCGGCATGGATAGTGAAGTAGTCCACGCCCTGCTCGGCCTGCTCGATGAGGGTGTCGCGGTAAATTTCCCAGGTGAGGTCTTCGGCTTTGCCGTTTACTTTTTCCAGCGCTTGATAAATTGGCACGGTCCCAATCGGCACAGGCGAATTGCGGATAATCCATTCGCGGGTTTCGTGGATGTGTTTACCAGTGGATAAATCC
>JBEBGP010000116.1:0-3792 GCA_040081045.1 Candidatus Nitrotoga sp. | reverse complement strand
GTGAATTGGAAAACTATCTGCTGCTCGCGCGCGAGCAAGGCTGGGAGCTACTTAAAGTACCCGGCTCGTATGCGGGTGCGATTGGCATTCCGCAATTTATGCCGAGCAACTATCGCAAAATTGCAGTAGATTTTAATGGGGACGGGAAAGTTGATCTGGTGAATGACCCGGTCGATGCCATCGGTAGCGTGGCCAATTACCTGAAACAGCACGGCTGGATAACGGGTGCACCAGTAGCGGTGTTGGCTCAACAGGCAGAGTCAAATTTATCAGGTTTGACATTGCCAAATGGGAACTCACTCAAAGAAAATATATCCCCCGCGCAAGATAATGGATCGGCCAACCATCCAAATTTGCAAAAGATGGCCGCTTCACCACCCGCCGAAACACGCACCCTTGCTACCTGGGCTCAATCCGAAGTGCGTTCTGCCATGACCACCATAGGCTTAACCATGTCCGGCATGTCACCACCCTCCCAAAAAATACCGGGTGAACAACCTGCGCGGCTTTTAACACTTACGAACGATGGAGACGATGAGTCCTGGCTGGTATTTGAGAATTTCAAGGTGATTACTCTGTATAACAACAGTAATTTTTATGCAATGACTGTGTATCAATTGGCCGAAGAAATACGCGCTGTGCGGGGGAAAGGGTTGAGTGGTGGCAAATGACGGGTATGCGGCATTACGGCATGAATGAGGCGTAGCCTCCTGTTTGTAAGGAATCGCCGATTTACTCAATTTCATCAGGAAACCCCATAAGGACGGGTTTAAAACCTGCTTCTACATCATCTACCAAAATTTGAATACATCAGCGTTTTCCCAATGAGGGGAAATTAATTTATTCCATTTCATCATTCCGCCCGCGCAGCACATCTGAAATCACTGACGTAGAAAATCCGCGAGATTGCAAAAAACGAATTTGTTTGGATCTTTCTTTTTGGTTTTGTGGGGGGGAAGCAAATTTCTTTTGCCACACTGAACGTGCCGTAGCGAGTTCGCCGGATTTTAACTGGGGTAGGGCGGTGTTAATCAGCTCGTCGCTGAGTCCCTTTTGGCGTAGTTCGTGTACCACTCGCTGTGTGCCAAAACGGGCACTACGAACACGCACTATTTGTTCCAACGCACGTTCGTCTGATAACCAACCGCTGCCCGTCAAATCATTCAGTAATGCATCGACCTCTTCTGCCACGGTGGCATGAGGCAATAGTTTTGCCTGCAATTCGGCACGGCTATATTCGCGCCGCGATAGATGTTGCAGGGCGCGGTTACGCAGGGTTATTTCAAGCTTCTTAGTCGGCACTCTTGCTGGCACTGGTCTTGGAGCTTATTGCGCGCGTGCTTTTTTTGGTTTCCGGTTCCGAGGTTGGGGCATGTTTTGCTACCACGCCTACCGCATCGCGAATTTTATTTTCTATTTCCACAGAGACTTCGGGATGCTCTTTCAGATATTTTCGCGCATTGTCTTTGCCCTGACCGATTTTTTCGCCCTTGTAGGCATACCATGCACCGGCCTTTTCCACGAATTTATGCAGCACGCCCAATTCGACAATTTCACCCTCGCGTGAGATACCCTCGCCATACAAAATATCGAATTCGGCCTGCTTGAACGGTGGTGAAACTTTATTCTTTACTACCTTCACCCGTGTCTCAGAACCGATCACTTCATCGCCATCTTTAATCGAGCCTGTGCGACGAATATCCAAACGCACGGAGGCATAAAATTTGAGCGCGTTACCGCCGGTGGTGGTTTCCGGGCTACCAAACATCACGCCAATTTTCATGCGAATCTGGTTAATAAAAATCACCATGGTGTTCGAGCGTTTGATATTCGCGGTGAGCTTACGCAGCGCTTGCGACATTAAACGCGCATGTAAACCCATCTGGGCGTCGCCCATTTCGCCTTCAATTTCTGCCTTCGGTGTCAGTGCCGCAACCGAGTCTACTATCACCACATCCACTGCCGCCGAGCGTACCAGCATGTCTACAATTTCCAGTGCTTGTTCGCCGTTGTCGGGTTGTGAAATTAATAAATCTGTCACATTTACGCCAAGTTTCTGTGCGTATTGCGGGTCAAGCGCGTGTTCCGCGTCAATAAACGCTGCCGTGCCACCAATTTTTTGCATCTCGGCGATTACTTGCAGGGTCAGTGTGGTTTTACCGGAAGACTCCGGGCCGTAAATTTCAATCACGCGCCCGCGCGGCAAACCGCCCACACCCAGCGCAATATCCAAGCCCAGCGAACCGGTGGAAACCACCTCGATGTCGCGCGCAATTTCCTGCTCGCCCATGCGCATGATGGAGCCTTTACCGAACTGTTTTTCTATCTGGCTTAATGCTGCAGCAAGTGCTTTACTTTTATTTTCTTCCATTGGAATCCCCCATTAAAAATAACGCGCAATTATTGCACACAACCCGTATTCCATGCTCGCCTCGAAAATTAAGCCTGGCATGTTTCATATCTACAGATTAATTTTGGTAATTAGGGCGGAACATAACCAGAGTAAATAGCCGGGAAGCGCTTAAGTAACCTCGCGAGCTTGTTAAACCATGAGTAGAATGAACTTGTTCAGTATTTCCCTAAACCTGACTTAATAAGGCTACGCCGTGTGCCCCATGTTGGTGTGCATTCTCCAGATCGTTGTATTTCAGGCCGCCCAAGGCATACACCGGAATAGCCGAGTTTGCTGCGAGCGTGGCAAATGCCGGCCAGCCGAGATGCGGCGCGCCCGTATGGCTGCGCGTAGGCAGCACCGGGCCAAGCACGACAAAATCCAAACCGAGTGCGTTGGCCTGCAGCAATTCATTTTCGTTATGGCAGGAAGCCGCACACCACTCTAGGCCGGGATGTGCCAAGTGTGAACGTGTGCTTAAGCTCATTAACTGTGCGCTGGTCAGATGCACGCCATCCGCACCAATTTCCCGTGCAAGCTCGATATCCTGATTGATTAATACCTGGGCATGATGGGCATGCGCCAAATCAATTATCTGTTGTGCCAATTTTTTTAATTCAGGGTAGGGCAGATTTTTTTCACGTATCTGCAACAAGCGCAATCCATTATCCAGTGCCTGTTGTAAACGCTTTAAAAATTCCTGAATACCCAATTCCGCCACATTGCTAATCGCATAATGCACAGGCAATTGTAGCGCGCGCAGAATGGGAATATTGGCGGGTAGCACGGGTGCAACAGTTAAATTGAAGGGAGACTGCCAGCGCAGATACTGATTTTCCCGGCCAGATGGTTCACCATGCCACTGGGTAACACGAAAAAACTTCAATCGAACTGTTGCGTGCGGATAAGTAAATTCGCGGGTTAGCCAGGGATAAGCGGTGATGACTTGTATGCCCAATTCCTCGTGCAACTCACGCACCAGGGCTTGTTGCACAGACTCTTCCGGCTCAATTTTGCCGCCCGGGAACTCCCAATATCCCGCATAAGATTTCCCCGGTGGTCGTTGTGTCAGCAAAAAAGTGCCGTCAGATTTTTGCAGTACCGCTGCAGCCACTTCAATAAACTTTGCGCTCATGTGCTGTTAGGGAAGCACGGATTTAATCCCACATGGCCGCGACATCGGCTTTGCGGGATGGAATGCACGGAGCAAGGTGACGCCAAGGGTCGTTCCCTTGGTTAGCTTTGCGACAATGCAGGCCGTCCGTAAAGCCATGTCCCGCATGGGTTGCGACCAAATTGCACGCTCGCTGTGTTGCACCCCTCGCCAGGGAGAATAACCCCTGGCCTTCGGGATGCGCCTTGCGATCATCACAATTTGGTCTGCAACGCGGCTCATGGAG
>JBEBGP010000193.1:0-3794 GCA_040081045.1 Candidatus Nitrotoga sp. | reverse complement strand
GTTAGCCTTGCTCCGTGCATTCCATCCCGTAAAGCCGATGTCGCGGCCATGTGGGATTAAATCAGTGCTTCCTTAACTGCCTAAATTACAATCGGGTGATCAGGTTCAATATTCCGGGTTGCGTGCAACATTTCTTCCAATTCAATTTTTACTCTCGCAAACGCCTGTGCAATATGTTCCACAGCATGTTTAATATCTGCTGCTTCTGCGGTAGGCAGCTGCTGCCGCAGCAGTTCGCACAGCGCAGCCAATTCCAGCGCGCCAAAATTACTGCAACTTCCCTTGATGGTGTGAGCCTGGCGCATCATTGCATCCTTGTCATCACGGGTAACTGCATCATGTAAAGCGCCAATTCGATTGGCAGTATCCCCGATAAAAACACGCGCGGCATTTTCAAAATTCTTCCCCAGCAATTCGCGCAACTGCACCAATTCATGTCTATTGATTGCCACCAATTCTGGTTGCCGGGATTGATGCGGGGTAGCGGAGACCGTGGAATGCACGGTACTGAGGGGGGAATGTCCGGGGAAATTGACTACCCAGCGCGCCAGCATTTTTTTTAACAGATCAAACTGCAACGGCTTGGGTATCACATCATTCACCCCTGCCTGCAGATAATTGAGCCGGTCACTGTCACCGGCATTGGCGGTAACGGCGATGATGATTGTCGGCTTATGGATGTTGTGCCCGGCCGCATTTAACTCGCCGGCAGCAACTGCTTCCATTGCGCGTATTTGTCGCGTTGACTCTGCCCCGTCCATAACCGGCATCATCATGTCCATTAACACCAATTCATAAAATTGCAATTTACACGCTGCCAAAGCCTGCTCCCCGTCTCCGGCCACATCTGCAGAAAAGCCCATCTTGCTTAGCATTTCCACCGCAATTAACTGGCTAACCCTGTCATCTTCAACAACCAATATTTTTCCGATTGTAGAAATTGTATTTTGCCCGGCGCTCACTTTTTCTGGCGGGAATTGATGCACTAAACCTATTTCATTTTTCAGAGCACCCATGGTTTGCGGGGGAGCCGTATGCTCCAGCACAGCTTGCAGACCGGGCAGGTGAACCGGCACACCCGATGGCAACTGCAACACTTTTACCAGCGCATCGTGCAGCTCATGCATACGCATCGGCGAAGGAATATAAGCGTGGGGGACATAGCCAGTAATCGTCTCCGGCTCAATTGCAGCGGTTGCTACGGCCATACCTGCCGCCGAATCAGCCGGAACTTCATCAACGGAAACTTCTGGTCTACTCCTGTTTACTCCATTAACCATAATGGGTCTGAGCGCAATCAGTTTCACATCCCGCTGCACGGGATCGTTATATATTCTGCGAACAATTTCCCGCCCAGCCGCCGATGTTGATACCCGACAACCCAAAACTACAATATCAAACAAATTCCGCACCACACGTGCTTCACGCAAGCACAGCTCAACAGCATGTGCATCACTCGTGATACTGGTGTACCGCACTCCCCAACTGCTGAAATAATGCTCCAGCAACATGCGATTGGAACCATTATCTTCGATGATTAAAATGTGCTTTCCTGCAAGTTCCGGGGAAGGTTGCCACATTTCACCTGCGTGCTGCCGCGCAACCTGCACTGGCACGACAAAGCTGAACACACTCCCGCCATGGGCTCTGCCCGTTGCCTCTATCGTACCACCCATCGCATGCACCAGGCGTTGACAAATAGCCAGCCCCAAACCTGTGCCCCCGTGTTTGCGGGTAATGCTGCTGTCGCCCTGTACAAATGGCTCAAAGATATTTTTTAACTGCGACTGCGCGACCCCGATACCCGTATCTGAAATTGAAAAATGCAAGGTGCAACCTTCCCTGTATAAATCAGCATCAGCATGACGTTCATACAAAACACTGCCCGCTTCTACCAGCAACCCCACTTGTATCAACACTTCACCGCGCTCGGTAAATTTAATTGCATTGGACACCAGATTTTCCAACACCTGGCGTAAACGGGTAGGATCACCGCGTAACCGTTCGGGCACACTGGTTCCAACCAGGCATTGGACATTCAGATCCTTGTCACGGATCAAAGATGCCTGCAACGCCACCACATCTTCCACCAATTGCCGCAGATCAAATTCAATTAACTCCAGCACCAGACGACCCGCCTCAATCTTCGAAAAATCGAGCAAATCATTCAACAGAGCCATCAACGCCCCCCCTGATCGGTGCGCAATACCCACGTATTCCCGCTGCTCTGCGCTCAATTCAGTTAAATTCATTAATTGCAGCATGCCCAGAACGCCATTGAGGGGCGTGCGAATCTCATGACTGATGTTGGCCAGAAAATTACTCTTGGCCATATTAGCCTCCTCGGCTGCACCCAATGCCCGGATCTGTGTCACATCATGCAGAGCCAGCACTACTCCAATCACCTCACCCGCCTTGTTACGAATAGGCATCACGCTACTCTTGATGGGAATTTGTTGCCCATTTTTTTTTGTCAGTAAGGAGTGCATTTCCAAAGGGGTGCTTGGATTTTCTTGAATCACTAGCTGTACAGGATCAGGTAACGGCTTACCCGATTTTTCATCCTCCTGCTTAAAAATCTCTATCAACGGCAATCCGGACACTACAGCGTTATTCCAGCCCAGCATTTTTTCAGCAATCGGATTCAGATATTCAATGAGCCCATCCGCACCAGTGGTCACCACCGCATCGCCTATGCAATGCAACGTTACTTCTGCGCGTTCTTTCTCATTTTCCAGTTTGTCAACGGAACGGCGCAATGCCAACAGGGGATACTTCCACATAACAAAAAATGCCATTCCACCGAAAACCATTCCCAGCAATCCCGCCAGCAAAGTATTGCGTATCAGGTTGTCCAATTTTCGGGAAAGTATAAATTTTCCGACCACCCTGCCATTACTCAGCAAATCAACCGAACGGGCAATTTGAATGTCCAATAAATGCGGGAGGTGTAACTGGTGATTTTCCTGATTGTGTGCGATTACCTTGCCCTGCATATTTTCGATGCGCAGAAAATTATCGTGATTCACCAGAAAATGAGCGTGACTTGCTTCAGTCATCTCATCCAGCAATTCTTTTAATCGAGATGATTCGCGTTGCCAGGAGTCCGGATTTTGACTGATAAATCTCTGGATAATGGTTCCATCCAACCGACCCTCAGTTTCCACTTCGGTAAGATTAAACTCATAAGCCAGTAAAAAATAGCTAATCGGAAATGCCAATGACAGAACGATGATGAATACCGCTGTCAACCGCGATGTAGCATGCATCAAGGCATTCATTTTGACCACGGACATCCCCCGGAAAAACGCTGAGTCAATTTATCTCACCGCTATGGCGGTAAAACTTGTTCGCACTCGTCGCATGATTGTCAACAGACTCCAATCTGTTCCACTCTGGCTGCATATTGCCACTGGGAATAAATCCCTGCTTCCCCGGATTTATAATTGGCCTGATGAATCATCTTTCAATGCGTACACAATTTCTACCTGATTCCCATTGCCGATATATCGCACAGACTGGCACAAGTTATGCAGCAACATAATGCCCCTTCCGCTTAGTCCCAGCGCATGATCCGGTTGTTGGGCCATCCAATTGGTAAAATCAAACCCCGCCCCGCTATCCTTAATTCGCACCAGCAGCCTATCATTGCCCACCTGTCCATTTTCCAATGGAACAAACTCTATTTCAAAACGGATAAATCCATCCTCCAGCTTTTTTAATCTGGCTTCCCGCTCGGCGTAATAAAGACCAAATCCATCCACAGAAAATTTAATGTGCGAGTTCATTTTAAG
>JBEBGP010000352.1:0-3811 GCA_040081045.1 Candidatus Nitrotoga sp. | reverse complement strand
TACTTGAGGTGTCTCTTTCATTTGATAATGCTGTAGTCAATGCGTCTGTACTTAAAACATGGAATAAATTCTGGCAAGACATGTTTTTGACGCTCGGTATGCTCATTGCTGTATTTGGCATGCGTTTGCTGTTTCCGCTTTTGATTGTTGCATTTGCGGCAGATCTCAGCTTGTTGGAGGTGTGGCATCTGGGTTTAAACAAGCCAGATGAATATTCCCGGCACCTGATTAATCATCATGCCGAAGTGGCGGCATTTGGTGGGATATTTTTATTGCTGGTATTTTTGAGTTTTCTATTGGATGAAAGCAAAAAGTTGCACTGGTTAGGGCATTGGGAAGCAAAGATAGCGTCCTTTGGAAAATTAAGCTCTGTCTCCGTGATGATTGCCATTGCTGCCCTGTTGCTGAGTTTAACTTTAGTGGAAGAAAGCAAGAAATTCGCAGTGCTGATGGCCGGACTGTGGGGAATTCTGATTTATGTTGGCGTTGATTTATTAAGTGATCTGCTGGAAAAAGAAGAAGATGATCCAAAAGTTGGCGAAATCATTAAGCGTGGCGGTATAGGCGGGTTTCTTTATTTGGAAGTGCTGGATGCATCTTTCTCTTTTGATGGTGTCATCGGTGCTTTTGCCATCACCAAGGATATTGTCATTATCATGATCGGCCTGGCTATAGGCGCAATGTTTGTGCGTTCACTGACTGTTTTTTTAGTACGCAAAGGGACGCTGGATGCTTATGTATATCTTGAGCACGGCGCACATTATGCGATTGGGGTATTGGCCGTCATCATGCTGGTCAGCATGAAATATCACATTCCCGAAGTGTTCACAGGCTTGATCGGGGTGGTACTTATATTGGCCTCATTGTGGTCGTCAGTCCAGTACAGGAATAAAGGAAGTTAGCTCATAGCATCGGTTGTCAGCCAACATTAAAACCCGCTCTGATTGGCGGGTTTTTTATGTACCAGCCTAATGTTGTGCAACAAGCTGTCGGTGATGCGCAATAATCCACAGAGCAATGCCGTTCAATATTTCGGGCGCTTCACCAATGGCTGGCGCAGTATGAATTTGTACCTTGGGAAATAGCTGCCGGATGTTGGTCATTAATCTGGGTATGTCTTGTTTTAAATGTCCGCCTCGTGCCAGAAAAAGTGGGACGAGGGTGATGTGTTGAATGTCTTGCGCGTGCAGTTCGGTTACGGTATCAATCAGGCTGGGCTGCATTAATTCCAGGAAAGCTATTTTGACAGGTGTGGCGGGGAATTGTTTGACCACCAGATCGCGTATCTGGTGGAAGGGCTGCGCCCATTCCGGGTCGCGTGCGCCATGCGCAAATAAAATGATGGCGGATTTCATGGGTAAGCCTCATGGGAACGTTAATTAAACTAAACTGGCGAGCGGGACGAAGTGCAAGGCGCGCAGAAACCGGAGTGTATGTTGGATACATGAGGATTCGAGCACCAGGCTGACAATTTCGCATCTGGCTTGCCGGATTGCGTACCTTTTGTGCAATGCAGCAATTCCCCCGCGCAGACATTCAATCAGTGTTTTCTTAGTGTTTGCCCGTGCTACCAAAGCCACCTGCACCACGCTGACTGGGTGTAAATTCGGTCACCACGTTAAATTGCGTTTGCATAACAGGCACGATAATCAATTGTGCTATGCGTTCCATGGGCATCAAATTAAATGGGTGTTGGCCGCGATTCCATATCGAGACAAATATTTGTCCCTGATAATCCGAATCAATCAGCCCGACTAAATTACCCAGCACGATACCGTGTTTGTGTCCCAGCCCCGATCGAGGCAGGATCATGGCGGCGTAGCCCGGGTCATCCAGATGAATGGCGATGCCGCTGGGGACTAGCTCGCATTGACCGGGATTAATAATGTTGCTTTGTTCAATGCAGGCGCGTAAATCTATGCCTGCAGAACCGGGCGTGGCGTAGCTTGGAGCATGTTCATACAGGCGTGGATCAAAAATTTTAATGTCGACTGGTTTTTTCATTTCATCACTCTCAATTGTTTTACGCGCGCATTTTAATCGGATGTGTCAGGGAGTGCCGCAGCGCGACAATATGTTTTAATAAACCGCGGGCAAGAGTTAATTTATCTGCACGCGGCAGAACATGCTCGCCCGCGTGGTCAATTAAAATCAGTTCGCTATCGTCCGTGCCTATGGCTTTTTGCGCAAGATTGGCGGCGATCAGAGGAATGTTTTTGGCTAGCCGTTTTTCGTGCGCGTGTTTGATGAGGTCATGGCTTTCTGCCGCAAATCCCACACAAAATGGCGGCTTGGGCAGGCTGGCAACATGGCTCAGAATGTCTGGATTTGGTAGCAAATCCAGACTCAGTTTAGCGGTCCCTTTTTTAATTTTTTTTGTGCTGGTTTGCGCAGCGCGATAGTCTGCAACGGCGGCCACACCAACAAAAATATCGGCATCAGCGACCTGTTGTTGCACCGCTTGCAACATATCTGCAGCACTGGTTACCTGGATAAGTTTTGCGCCTTGTGGTGCGGGGAGTGCCGTTGGTCCGGAAATGAGGGTGACCTTCGCACCCAGCTCCAAAGCAGCTTGAGCGACCGCATAGCCCATTTTTCCGGAGCTTCTGTTGGTAATGCCGCGCACGGCATCAATGGCCTCGTAGGTTGGGCCAGCAGTGAGCAGTACATGTGTGCCTGCCAACAGCTTGGGTTGTAAGAATGCCTGAATGTCGCGGGCTAAACGCGCTGCTTCCTGCATCCGTCCCATCCCTTCTTCGCCGCATGCCTGCGTGCCGTTATCAGGGCCAAGCAATATCACCCCGTCTGCAATAAGTTGCAGGATATTACGCTGTGTAGCCGCGTTTTCCCACATTTGCCGATTCATGGCGGGTGCCACGATCAGCGGGCAATTGCGTGCAAGGCATAATGTGGACAGCAGATCATCTGCCAGACCATGCGCCAACTTGGCGATAAAATCTGCGCTGGCCGGCGCAATGACGATGGCATCAGTGATGCGGCTGGCGTGAATGTGCATCATGCCATCACCGCTGCGATAGTTCTGATTATCGTTCTCTTGGCTGCTGTTCCCCTGGCTGTTAATCCAGAGATTGGTTAAAACCGGTTGGCCAGAAAGTGCCTGCATGGTGGTGGGTGTAATGAAATGACACGCAGCTTCAGTCATGGCGACTTGCACATGCGTGCCTTGTTTAATCAGCAAGCGGGTTAATTCTGCCGCCTTGTAAGCCGCGATGCCGCCTGTAATGCCCAGAATAATGCGCCGCGCAGGGGCATCATGCACAACTTGAAGCATGTGGTTTGCCGGAGATTGTTTCATAATGTGCATCTTATCAAAAATCCGCAGCATGTTTTACAAAATAGCGAGGAGACACAATGGGGATCAATAACTGGCCGGCGGGCGAACGACCACGCGAGCGGTTAATTCAGCGCGGCGCAGCAGCACTGTCGGATGCGGAATTACTGGCTATTTTTTTGCGTACTGGTGTTACGGGTAAAAGTGCGGTTGATCTGGCGCGCGATGTGCTCACACAATTTGGCACGCTCACCAATATGTTCGCTGCCAGCCAAATTGAATTTTGTAAAATACACGGCATGGGGCAGGCCAAATTTGTGCAGTTACAAGCCGTGCTGGAAATGTCGCGGCGTGCGCTACATGAAGAAATGCAGGCAGGTGATGCGCTCAATTCGCCACAGGCGGTGCGGAAATATCTGCTATTACAATTGCAGAGTCGCCAACAGGAAGTATTCATGGTGATTTTTCTGGACGCACAACATCGTGTGCTGGCAGCCGAGGAAATGTTTCATGGCACGT
>JBEBGP010000275.1:0-3827 GCA_040081045.1 Candidatus Nitrotoga sp. | reverse complement strand
GGGTGGTGTTGATCGGGCGGGATGCGCTACGCATAGCCACTGCGCTGCAGGGATGTGGCGTGCCGATTCATTTCGCATCTGATATGCAGAGCGCGGTACGGCAAGCCGCTGTGCTGGCACGGGCGGGTGATGCCGTGTTGTTATCACCCGCCTGCGCCAGCTTCGATATGTTTAAAAATTATGTGCATCGCGCCAGTGTGTTTATCAGCGCGGTACAAGCTCTGCAGAAGGAGAGTGCATGTTCGCCCCCGGTGTAAACAATCATCGAATGGCCGTGCCGCAATACGACGCGACGTTGCTGTGGATCGTGATCACCCTGCTGTCATTGGGATTGGTTATGGTTTATTCGGCTTCTATTGCCACGGCAGAAGCCAGCAGATTTACGGGTTATCGCGCGGAATATTATTTGATGCGGCATGGCTTTTTTATTTTGTTCGGTGTCATTGTGGGCATTGCGGCATTTCAAGTTTCGATGGGAGAGTGGCAAAGATTGGCTCCTTATTTATTTGCATTCGGTGTGGTGTTGCTGGTTCTGGTATTGATCCCAGGCGTGGGCCGTGAAGTCAATGGCAGTCGGCGCTGGCTGTCATTGCTCGGACTCAATTTGCAACCTTCCGAGTTGATGAAATTATTTGCCGTGCTGTATGCCTCGCAATATGCGGTTCGCAAGGGCATCATCAAAGAAAAATTGGTGTCGGTGTTCATGCCGATGCTGGCAGTCATGGCACTGGTCGGCAGCCTGTTGCTGATGGAGCCGGACATGGGTGCGCTGGTGGTGATCTGCACCATTGCCATGTGTACCCTATTTCTTGGCGGATTCAGCTTGAAAATTTTTATCGGGCTGGCAATTGGATTGCCTGTGCTGTTTGCGGCGATGATTTTTTCATCACCCTACCGTATGCAGCGTGTGATCGGGTTCATGGATCCGTGGGCTGACCCATTCGGCAAAGGTTACCAGTTGAGTCACGCGCTGATCGCTTTCGGACGAGGCGAGTGGTTCGGGGTGGGGTTGGGCAGCAGCGTGCAAAAATTATTTTACTTGCCGGAAGCGCACACGGACTTTCTGTTGGCGGTGATCGCTGAAGAATTGGGGTTCGCAGGGGTGTTGGTGCTCATTTTATTATTTGCCGGACTTATCTCCCGTGCCTTCGCCATCGGTCGTCAAGCCGCATTTCTGGATCGCCAATATGCCGCACTGGTGGCGCTGGGACTGGGTGTGTGGCTGGGCGCGCAAGCCTTCGTCAATATCGGGGTTAACATGGGTGTGCTGCCGACCAAGGGACTTACTCTGCCCTTCCTCAGTTTTGGTGGCAGCAGCATTGTGGTGAGCTGTGTTGCCGCGGCGTTGCTCCTTAGAATCGACTGGGAGAATAGAAGAATCATGCGGGGGCAGTCGGTATGACGCGTTCCATTTTAATTATGGCAGGCGGTACGGGCGGGCATATTTTTCCGGCACTGGCGGTGGCAGATTGTTTGCGCGCACAAGGGTGGCAGATCACCTGGTTGGGCGCGGCGCACAGCATGGAGTCAGATCTGGTGCCCAAGGCAGGCTATGAATTGGTGACCGTGCGTTTTTCCGGTTTGCGTGGTAAAGGTCTGCTGCGGAAATTAATGCTGCCATTTAATTTGTTGATCGCATTGTGGCAAAGCGCGCTGGCTATTTTGCATCATCGTCCGGACGTACTGCTGGGGATGGGAGGATATATTACCTTCCCGGGCGGCATGATGGGCGCGTTGTTGCGTCGCCCGTTAATCATACATGAACAAAATTCCGTTGCGGGTCTGAGCAATAAATCCTTGTCCCACTTTGCAACCCGCACCTTGACCGGCTTTCCAGAAGTCTTGCCAAAGGCCGAGTGGTGTGGCAATCCGGTGCGTGCCAGCATCGCTGTATTGCCCGATCCGGAAATTCGCTATGCCGCGCGCAGTGGTGTGCTGAATGTTCTGGTGCTGGGTGGCAGTCTCGGTGCGAAAGCAATTAATGAATGTATTCCCTCCGCGCTGGCGTTGTTACCACCGGCTGTGCGTCCGCATGTGCTGCATCAAACGGGCAGGCAGCATTTTGCCGTGACGCAAACACATTATGGTCAGGCCGCAATTAACGCCAATATCCAGCCATTTCTGGAGGATATGGCGCAACACTATGCGTGGGCGGATGTGGTGATTTGTCGCGCCGGGGCTTTAACTATTGCCGAACTTGCGGCGGCGGGCGTGGCCAGCATACTCATCCCTTTTCCGTTTGCAGTGGACGATCATCAGACCACGAATGCGCAGTTCTTGAGCAGACATGCAGCGGCCATTTTGCTGCCGCAGCCCGCCCTGAATGCGCAACACCTGGCAGATATATTGCGCGGCTTAACACGGGAAAAGACACTGGTTATGGCACTGGCCGCACATGCTCTGGCCAAGCCGGATGCGGCTCGTCGCGTGGCCGAAGTGTGCTCGGACTTGGCCGGGAGTTAATGCAGAATGAAACATAAAGTTAAACACATTCATTTCGTGGGTATAGGCGGCTCTGGCATGAACGGCATTGCCGAGGTGCTGTTTAATCTCGGCTTTCAAATCAGTGGCTCGGATTTGGCTGACAACGCCATCACGCAGCGCTTGAAAAAGTTGGGCGCAAAAATTTTTAAAGGGCATGTGGCAAATAATTTGGCCGATGCCGATGTGGTGGTGGTATCTGCCGCCATTGCAGCGGATAACCCGGAAGTGATGGCCGCGCGTGCGCGCAAAATTCCCATTGTGCCACGCGCCATAATGTTGGCGGAATTGCTGCGTTTGCGCCAGGGCATTGCGGTGGCGGGGACGCATGGCAAAACCACGACCACCAGCCTAACCGCCAGTGTGTTGGCCAAGGGTGAGTTTGATCCAACTTTTGTGATTGGCGGCAAACTCAACAGTAGTGGCGTGAATGCTAGGCTGGGAACAGGCGAATTCATTGTGGTAGAGGCGGATGAATCGGATGCCTCGTTTTTATATTTGCAACCCATCCTGGCGGTGATTACCAATATCGATGCCGATCACATGGAAACCTACGGCCATGATTTCTCCAGATTGAAACAGGCGTTCGTCGATTTTGTCGGGCATCTGCCGTTTTATGGCATGGCAATAGTGTGTATAGATGATGCGAATGTGCGCGAGATTTTGCCGCGTATCAGCAAGCCGGTGACCACGTATGGATTTTCGGCGGAGGCGCAAATTCGCGCTGTGGACGTGCAGCATCACCATGGCTTGATGCGCTTCACTGCGCAATGCCGGCAAAATGGTCAGCCGCGGGATTTGGACATCACCCTCAATTTGCCGGGTCTGCATAACGTGCAAAATGCACTCGCGGCCATTGCGGTGGGATTGGAAGTGGGGGTGGAGGATGCAGCGATTATCGGCGCACTGGCAGAATTTCAGGGCGTGGGGCGACGCTTCCAACGTTATGGTGAAATCAGGCTGCCACCCGTCGCCGCCGCGATTCCACATCGGCGCGCGGGTGAAGAAGAAATTGTGAATGGAATCAGTTTTACTTTAATTGACGATTATGGTCATCACCCGGCAGAGATGGCAGCCACCATTGCCGCAGTACGCGGGGCATTCCCCAATCGTCGTTTGTTGTTGGCGTTTCAGCCGCATCGATACACGCGTACCCGCGATCTGTTTGAAGATTTCGTCAAAATTTTAAGCAGTGTGGATGCGCTGCTGTTAACTGAAGTGTACGCCGCAGGAGAAACGCCCATTGTTGCCGCCGATGGTCGTGCCTTGATGCATGCACTGCGTGTGATTGGCAAAACTGATGCCGTGTTCGTTGAGCAAATAGCAGAATTGCCGCAGATGATTTT
>JBEBGP010000118.1:0-3833 GCA_040081045.1 Candidatus Nitrotoga sp. | reverse complement strand
GCGGTGATCTGGACGACTACGCCGTGGACGCTGCCAGCCAATCAAGCGGTATGTGTACATCCTGAGTTGCGCTATGACCTGATTAAAACTGAAAAAGGGTATTTGATAGTGGCGTTTGATCTGGTAAGTGCGTGTTTATCCCGCTATCAACTGGCAGGCAGTAATGATAGAGGCAACGGCATCGCAGCCTCGTGCGATGGTATGGCGCTGCAAGGATTACTACTGCAACACCCTTTCTGCCAGCGCACCGTGCCTGTTATTTGTGGCGAGCACGTAACCCTGGAGGCCGGTACGGGCTTGGTACACACAGCTCCAGCGCACGGTTTGGATGATTATGTGGTTGGGCAGAAATATAATTTGTCCACGCATAACCCGGTTGCAGACGACGGAAAGTTTATAGCCAGCACTGAATTGGTCGGCGGTTTATTTGTGTGGAAGGCGAACGATGTGGTAGTGGACGCGCTTAAAAATAGCGGGCATTTGTTGCAGCTGGAAAAAATAAAACACAGCTATCCACATTGCTGGCGACATAAAACGGCGATTATTTTTCGTGCTACTCCACAGTGGTTTATAGGAATGGCTGGTGGGCTGCGCGATCTGGCAGATCAAGCGGTCAGTGCCACCCAGTTTTATCCCGCATGGGGACGCGCCCGCCTCGAATCGATGATTAAAAATCGTCCTGATTGGTGTGTGTCGCGCCAGCGCAATTGGGGGGTGCCGATGCCATTTTTTGTGCAGAAGGAGTCTGGCAAGCTGCATCCCGACACACCTGCATTGCTGGAACAAGTCGCGATGTTGGTTGAGCAGCAAGGAATTGAAGCCTGGTTTAGTCTGGATATCTCAGCATTTCCGGGTGTGGATGCGCTGAAATATAAGAAATTAACCCATACTCTGGACGTGTGGTTTGATTCTGGCACGACTCACGCCTCGGTGTTGCGCCATAACGCTGAACTAAAATTTCCTGCTGATTTGTACCTGGAAGGTTCCGATCAACATCGCGGTTGGTTTCAATCTTCTCTTTTAACAAGCTGTGCCATCAATGGTCGCGCGCCTTACGATGCCTTGCTCACACATGGTTTTGTGGTCGATGGTCACGGTCATAAAATGTCCAAATCCAAAGGTAATGTCATTGCCCCGCAGAAAATCTTGGATACGCTGGGGGCGGATATTCTGCGCCTGTGGGTAGCATCGACTGATTATTCCGGTGAGATGACCATCTCCGATGAAATTTTAAAGCGTGTGGTGGAAAGCTATCGCCGTATCCGCAATACACTGCGTTTTTTACTGGCAAATACCGCCGATTTCGACATGCGGCGCGATGCGATACCTGTCGTGGATTGGTTGGAAATTGATCGTTATGCGCTGGCGCGAATGGTGCAATTGCAAAAAGAGGTTAAGCAGGATTTTACGGATTATCAATTTCATCTGGTAGTACAAAAACTGCAGACTTTCTGTTCGGAGTATCTGGGCGGCTTTTATCTGGATGTGTTGAAGGATCGCCTCTATACCGCTGGCGCGCATTCAATTGCGCGACGTTCTGCACAAAATGCGCTGCACCATATCGCCCATAGTCTGGTGCGTCTCATTGCGCCGATCTTGAGTTTTACTGCAGAAGAAGCGTGGCAGGTGTTATGCGGTAAAGAAGACAAAAGCGTGTTTGAGGGAGTGTGGCATTCCTTGCCGGATGCTGGACTGGTTGGTGTAGGACTTCATGATTGGTTAAAAATCGAAGCCTGGCGTGCCAAAGTCAACAAGCATATTGAAGAAGTGCGTGTTGCCGGGCTGATCGGACAGGCTTTGGCAGCGGAAGTGGATATTTATGCGGCGGGCGAGGACTTTAAATTATTAACTCGACTGGGCGATGATTTGCGTTATGTAATGATTACCTCGCGCGTCACCGTGCATGCAGTTGCCAGCGTAGCTGAGCAAAAAATTGCAGTGATACCCAGTATCCATGGCAAGTGTGAGCGATGCTGGCATTATCGGAACGATGTGGGACATGATGCCCGGCACGCTGCGATTTGCCGCCGTTGTGCAGACACTTTATCCAGTGTTTCTGCGGGTGAAAATGAACAGCGTCGTTATGCTTAATTTGAATCGTTGGAGTCATTTGCGTAACTGGTTGCTGTGGGCCGTGCTGATTATCGTGCTGGATCAGATCAGCAAAATCTGGATCAGCAGGCATTTTTTGTACGGCGAAAGTGTGGCGGTCACGCAATTTTTTAATCTGGTGTTAGTCCATAACAGTGGCGCAGCATTCAGTTTTCTCAGTAGCGCGGGCGGCTGGCAACGCTGGTTTTTTAGCGCAATAGCGCTGATTGCTTCTATTTGGATTACGTGGCTGCTGCATAAACACCAAAACGAGAAATTATTTTGTGTTGCACTCACTTTGATACTTGGTGGTGCACTGGGAAATTTAATCGATCGGGTTGTGTATGGGTATGTAGTGGACTTCCTGGATTTTTATTGGAATACTTACCATTTCCCAGCCTTTAACGTTGCGGACTCAGCTATTACATGCGGCGCGGTGTTGATGATTTGGGAGGGGATCGTTAAGAAATCCCCAGGCAATACAGCCTAAGTTTTTGGGAGAGAATATGGAATTACTATTAGCCAACCCACGCGGCTTTTGCGCCGGAGTGGACCGCGCCATTGAAATGGTGGAGCGCGCTTTGGAAATACACGGCGCGCCCGTCTACGTGCGGCACGAAGTGGTGCACAACCAATTTGTGGTAGAAAATTTACGCATCAAGGGCGCGGTATTTATCGAAGATTTGGCTGAAGTACCGCCAGGCAGCATACTCATTTTTAGCGCGCATGGCGTGTCGCAAGCGGTGCGGCACGAGGCGGCCGAGCGCGGCTTTACCTTGTTTGACGCGACCTGCCCATTGGTTACCAAAGTGCATAACGAAGTGGCGCGCCTGCGCGATAAAGGCAAAGAAATTATAATGATCGGCCATGCCGGACATCCAGAAGTAGAAGGCACAATGGGGCAGAGCACGGGCATGCACTTGGTCGAATCACCCGCTGATGTCAAATTGCTGGATGTGAAAGACAGCGCAAACCTGGCATTTGTGACCCAAACCACACTCTCGATAGACGATACCGCTACCATCATCGCCGCCCTGAAAGCGCGTTTCTCCAACATTATTGCGCCAAAAAAAGATGATATTTGCTATGCCACGCAGAATCGTCAGGATGCAGTGAAGGTATTGGCACAACAATGCGATGCGGTAATTGTCGTGGGTTCGCTTAGCAGCTCTAATTCCAACCGCCTGCGTGAAGTGGCATTTAACATGAATATTCCAGCTTATTTGGTTGATAATGCGGAAGAAGTTAAAGCGGAGTGGTTGGTGGGCAAGTCAACTATCGGCATCACAGCGGGCGCATCTGCGCCGGAAGTGCTGGTACAAAATGTCATCGCTAGGTTGCAAGAGCTGGGTGCGGGTAATGTGAGGGAGCTGGAGGGCATTCAGGAAAATGTGGTGTTTCCGCTACCCAAGAATCTTCAAGTGACGGTTTAAGTAAGTTTTGTATATTGCTTATTTAATTGTAAAAAATTATTTTTATCTGGATAAATTAGTTTATTCCATTTCCAGCTTGAGCACACTTCCCCTTTCACGCTCATGTTTTGTTGTGGATGATGCCTGTGTATCGCTTAAAACGGGGGCGCAATTTGCGTGTACTGCTTGCCGATTTTCCCAGTATCCAGCAGTTTTCTCTAACGACACTATCTATAGACTCGGCACGATGAAGATTGAACTTTTGTTGGGCAATCCAGTCCGAGTTTTATGGATAAAGAAGATGCAAGATTTCAAACACTGGAGCGGTTA
>JBEBGP010000254.1:0-3839 GCA_040081045.1 Candidatus Nitrotoga sp. | reverse complement strand
TGAAGCGCGTATGGTGCATGACTTGCCACCGCGCCAACATGAAGAATTAATGCTGTTTTGCAATTTTATAAATCGCCTGCAGGAACGCTTTGACCCTGAAAAAATCGCGCTTGGACAAGCGGGATATACGTGTGGCGAAGTGCTGGATGAATTGCTGCGCGCCATTAATTACGAGGCATGGCTGTTCGACACACAGGAGCCTCGCCAGGCCGAAATCAAATGGGAGAGTGTGCAAAGTTTTATCGGCTGGCTCAAACGCAAATCCGAAGCAGAAGACAAAACTTTAATTGAATTAGTGCAAACCATTGCTCTCATCAACATGCTTGATGGTAAAGATGAGCAACCTGACGCGGTGTCACTTTCCACGCTACACGCGGCCAAGGGACTGGAATTCCCGCACGTATTTATTGTCGGCGCAGAAGAAGAAATACTGCCTTTTCGCGACAGCAATGAAAACGGCATCGAAGAAGAACGCCGCTTGATGTACGTCGGTATTACCCGCGCTGAAAAGAGTTTACAGATCAGCTATTGCACTCGTCGCAGACGCGCCAAAGAATGGGCGGTGTGCGAGCCCAGCCGTTTTCTGGACGAAATGCCGGGGAGCGAACTCGTGTATGCGGGAGATCATGTCGATGCCGCACCCGTAGTTACACAAGGTGAGGGCATGGATAAGTTGGCGAGACTGAAGGCGATGTTGGGTAAACCAGTGGGGGAGTAAATTGGATTAACCAAAGTCCGGGGGTGTAGTTTCATTGGCTGTATTTCCTACCAAACCAACCAAGCCTTTATATCTTCCTGCTCATTCAAAAACATCTCCGCCTGTTTTCCTGCCAGCAAAGTAAGAGTGGCCAGCATTCCGGCGAGCACGCAATCTTTCGCTAGAATAGTGGCAGAGCGAGGACCGTTTTGCACCGGCCAGCCGGTTTTTGGATTGAGAATATGGCTGTAGCGCACGCCATCTTTTAATAAAAATCGTCGCGCATCCCCGCTGGTGGCAAGCGCACCTGTTATTAGCGGGATGGTTTGTATTGCTTGGGGAGCAGTGGAAATATTGTGTGTGGCAGATTTTTGCGCTAAGGGGGATTCGATGCCCACCTGCCATGGCAAGCCATTGCGGCACGGCCCGCGTGCGCGCAAGTCACCGCCGAAATTGACCAATAATGCATGCTCATCCATTTCTGCCAATTGTAAAAACACGCGATCAACGGCGTATTCTTTGCCAATGCCGCCAAAATCTATTTCCATGCCGGGGCGTAGTTGCAGGTATGGATTTTTCCAATATACATGTTGCCAACCAATCAGTGGCAGCAACGAGGAAATAGCTTGCGGATCGGGAATCCGGTCTGAGCCGTCAAATTTCCATACGCGGCGCAATACGCCTGAGGTAATGTCGAATGCACCGTCAGATAATTTATACAGGGTTGCGGAAAAATTAATGAGGTGCGCGGTTTCTTCATCCACCCGTACAGCTTGGCCATTGGCATGGTTGAGTGTATGAATGATATTGTCGGTGCGATAGCGACTGAATTTTTGTTCAATACGCAAGACCTCTTGCACGGCGACTTTGACCTGTGTGTGTGCCAGCTTCAGGTCGGTGTGATCCAGTAGAATTTCGCACGGGCTTGCCATGGCTGCAAACCTGGCAACGTAGCGGCCATCTATTTTTTTTAACGAATAATTTGAGGGGGAGTGATTACCCATCACCTGTGTATAAGTAATGCGGATGCGTGCAATTATATAGCGCGACTACCAGCGAAATGATAAACCTACCTGCACTATCAACGCGCTTAAATCAGGCGCCAACTTTTGCCCGGCCAAATCGCCAGTAGTCAACGTATTGATGGTCTGGTTTACTTGTTTATACTGTTCCACACGCAGGCTGACCTCGGTTTCATTTTCCAGTGCCATGCCAAGCTTGGCACCGAATGTGGTGGCATTAAATGCCGATAGGCGTGAATCTGCTGTGGCAAATTGAATTAAGGCAGCACCACCCACTATGACATCCACGCCTTGCATTAAATAGGGTTTGTAAAAATCTGCTGCTGTTTGTGTATACCAGCGTGCATGGGGTTCGATATACACCCCACTGTCACCAAATTCAAAGCGGTAGCGCGTGTCAAAAGTATGCGATGCAATACCCCAGTTATCAGTAGTATAGCGGTAGGAAAGATTAATCACATCTTCGGTCAAGTGGTATTTAAGCTGGCTGTATACATTGTGCTTGGTGCGTGATTCGGGCCGCTTCTCATACACATACCAAGGTATGGGAAATAAATTATTATCGTCCCTGAGCACAGTCAGAATTTTATAAGGATCCGTTTGATAGCCACTCGCCTGTGACAAAGAATAATTTAACTGCATGATCGCCTGTCGGCTGAGCACCTGTGTTACACCAAATAAAACATCGGTCACAGTTTTTGTGTCTGTGGTTTTATTGACTGCTCCTGTGCCAACTGTCCTGAAATCTGTTTGCGTAAAAGGTACGGGGGCACCGCCTATTGGACTGATACTGTCGTATTCAAGATTGAATCCTGCCGATAACGTTGTATTTTTTCCGTTGAAATCTTTTGCCACAGCGGCATTGCCGGCAATAGATAAAAAGTCCAACTCGGCAGAAATATTTCCACCTACATTCAGTCGCGTGCCGGGAGCAATAGGTTGCTGCCATGATGCAGACAGCGCACCACGAACATCCTTAAACGAACTATCCAGCGGCAACTCGCCTGGTGCTACGGTATAAGAAGTGCCTCCAGACGTAGCAGTAAAGGTTTGTGCAACATTGGCTGGTGCCGCACCGTTGGGTGAAGCGCCAGTCAGTGAGTTCAACACCAGCTTGGTATTAAAAATATACTCGTCGCCGAAATCTTTTTTCAGCGCAACCACGGGTTCAATCACGCGCACGCGACCATCAGATTCTTGATAATGAAGAATCGCGCTGTCAATTTGCCATGGAATTTCTTGCGCGTGAATTTGTCCTGCACTGGCTGTTGCACCCAAAAGCGCACCACTGGCTTGCGCTAAAGCGATGCTCAACTTGCTTGGCTTCTTCAATTGCACCCGCAACCTCCGCCGCCAAAACCACGTCCGCCACTGGCAGCTTCTTTGCTAAAATACAGATGATCGTCCAGCGCGCTATCGATTGGGTAGGTATCCAGTTGCATGGATTTTCTGGCCAGTAAATCACGTTCCCATGGTTTTATGCCGATCGCCTGACAGCCTCCCAGCAAGCCAATAAAAAAAAGCAGAAACAAAATTTTTAGCATGTTATTTTTTAGGCGCAGGCTCGTTGAGCAGGTCAACAATTTCTTTTTCGTAGGAACTTATTTGGGCCTTGAAAAACCCTGCATGTTCAAAACGCGGTGTGCCGCTACGATCAACCAGAAAACTATAAGGCATCGATAACACCCTGTATTCTTCGGCCAGTTTGCCCTGTGGATCAAACATTTGGGCAAAATCTGGCTTGAATTTCTTCAGGAATGCATCCGCCTTGGCGCGATCATGGTCGAGATTGATGGTAATTATTACCAGACCCTGCTTACTGTATTTTTCATGCATGGCCTGCATCCATGGAAATGATTGAAGACACGGGATACACCATGAAGCCCAAAAATCAACATAGACAACCTTACCTTTGTGCGGTGCAAAATCCAGTTGAGAAGTTTCAGCCCAAGCTGGCGGGGCAAACCAGACTAAAAATGAAAGCATTAAAACGGATATAAAGCGTTGCATAATATGTACTCTTTTATTGATCCGGCCAGTTGAAGTTTGAAGTTTTCACGCCGCATATTTTACGCGAGAATCCTGGAAATATTTCTTGACGCGCTCAGGTGATTTCTCCA
>JBEBGP010000171.1:0-3840 GCA_040081045.1 Candidatus Nitrotoga sp. | reverse complement strand
CTCGGTTGTTGAGTTGGCGCTCTGGGTTTTATCCCATTCAACCTTGTACTGCAATACCCTTAACCTACTTCGCAAAAATTATTCCGGACAGTAGTGCGCGCAGGCCGGAATCCAGTCAATAAAACATCTGGATTCTCCAAATTCACAAGCCCAATACCACACTGGTTTTTGTAAAAGAAGGCCGACCGCAGCCTGCCCTCATCTTATTCCAGTTCGCGTTAGAAAGGAGAACAAGGCGGCAAGGATGAGGTGACGGTGCGTGGTTGTTGCCGATTCATCGGCTATACAACTACGGTCTACCCCTTGCGGGTGAAGACAGTACACTTGAGTACGACTAGAAGCCGAGGACGATGCCAACACAGTTATCGTTTTTTAACGCGAATTGGAATTAAATCGCGGCGCTGACTGCGGCGGCCAAGGGTGTCGTTGGCCTGCCGATGAGCTTGCTTAATTGATGACCGTCGTCGAATAGTCCGCCTTTGGATGCGCCCGTGTCAGAGTCGGATAATAATGCAGCAAAGGCCTCCGGCAATCCAACTTTGAGCAACACATTTTTATATTCAGCTTCCGGCAGATTGACATAAGCGATACTCTTGCCGGATTGACGTGAAATTTCTGCCGCTAATTCTGCCAGCGTGTAGGCGGCATCTCCCGCCAGCTCGTACACTTTTCCAGGTTGATTGTCTGCGGTCAGTGCGGCAACATCAGCTTCTGCATAGTCGGCACGGGTAGCTGAGGCGATGCGACCGTTGCCTGCACAACCATACAATGTACCTTGCGCCAGTACGCCACGGATGCCAGCCGTGTAATTCTCGGTGTACCAGCTATGCCGCAGCAACACGGATGGAACACCGGATGCGCGAATATATGCCTCGGTTTCCTTGTGTTCTGCCGCAAGCGCGAGAGGCGATGTATCGGCATGCAGGATACTGGTGTAAGCCAGCAATTTCACGCCTGCCCGTTTGGCCGCATCGATTACCGCGCGATGCTGTTTCGCACGTTGCCCAACCTCGCTGGATGAAATCAACAACACCTTGGCCGCGCCCTTCAGCGCGGCATCCCAGCTTGCAGGTTGATTGTAATCGGCATAACGCACTTGCACACCCAATGCGGCGAGGTCTTTGGCTTTTTCCACATTTCGCACCGCAGCAACGATGCTGGATGCGGAAACCTTTTTCAGCAGTGCCCTGATAACCAAATGCCCTAATTGACCTGTAGCTCCGGTAACGATAATCATGCTGATTCCTTTCTTGTAGAGTTGTCATTCCGCGCCTGATTTGCGGGTGATTATTTATATTGCATCCTCATCCGTCTCGCCCGTGCGAACGCGAATAACGTGCTCGACAGGCGTGATGAATATCTTCCCATCACCGATTTTTCCGGTATGTGCCGCTTTTACAATCGCATCAACCGCTCTATCCAGCATCGCGCCGGCAACCACGACCTCCAGTTTGATCTTGGGTAAAAAATCCACCACATATTCCGCGCCGCGATACAACTCGGTGTGACCCTTTTGTCGGCCAAAACCTTTTACTTCAGTGACGGTAAGGCCGCTTACTCCAAGTTCGGACAGCGCCTCGCGCACTTCATCGAGCTTGAAAGGTTTGATAATGGCTTCAATTTTTTTCATGGCATCCCCCCGATAAATAATGTGGTAAGTATAGCGTATCTAACTATCATGCTGCATGTGCGTAGCTTGCCGGAAACTGATTTTCAGGCAATGCAGTGTGTAAAGTTAGCTCTTCGACCAGAGCTAATCCGGCGCGGTACGGGTACGCCTGTGCTTCTTATGTGCGCCCAGATTGCTTCGTGCCGGGGCGATGCCCCGCCACTTCATGCAAAGTTACCTGATCAATTTTTAGGCCGGAATAACGTGGCCCACATCTGATAAAGCGATGAAAAGATCATCACAGTGGAGGCCAGGCTGTAGCCGAATCCGCCAATGATCACCAGCCACGCGAAACCGGGTTCCAGTTTGGTCAGCCACCATGACACGATATCGACAATCAGAAATGCGAACGGGGTGGCGATCAGCAATGATTTTCCCCATGTGCTAAAGCCAGTGGCGAAACTGAATATCCAGCCGACGAAAAAGAAAATAAAAGCAATACCGAACAAATGAATATGCGAGACTCTGGTCAGGCTGGCGATGCTTGCACCATTATCAACTGCCGCCATTTTCAGCATGACCTCTTTCTTATTTATATTGGACAGGCCGGGCATGTTGGCATGGCAAGCGTCACAGTGCTCGACAACGAGCGGCCTGATGGTCGTCTCCCACTCGTTTTCCGGCGCGCCCGTGCGAACCCATTTAATCATGGCCAGCCTGACTGCAGGTGGCGCATTTTCTTTCATCGAACCATTAAGTTTTGCTTCCAGCTTCGAGGCATTTTTAGCATCGCGATTACCGTGATAACTGTACACGATGTCATCCACCGACAGGCCAAATTTGCCATCAGCCATACCGTGAGTCAGCATTATTTGCGCCCCTGCCATGAGCAAACCCAGACCAATGACCAGCAAATAACCGGTGAAGAGTGACTTGATGGGTAACGGCAAGTCAGCGAGTGCTATATTGTTTATATCTTTCATATTGCCCTCCCCTTATTATGAATTGATCTCTCCACATGGGATGCGCCCACATCATAATTGAAACCTCCCCTGCCGGCACATCAAAACGCCAGCCCACTTGCCCGATATGTGCGCACTGCCTGTTCCCCGAATTCAGGACTGTACTGCGTCCCCGGTAATTTCCCCATCTTTACCCTCCGTTTCAAGTTCACATTCCATAAAATGCTGGAATCTTTGAGATTCAGTCTGCCTCAAAGATTTATCTACACATACTTGCCGGGCAAGTTATCTATCTCAATATGGGCGCGGTAAAATAAAAGTGGTGATGTTTTTTTAAGCAAATATCCGTGCAAATTTAATGGGCCACTACTCGACATGCTGAATATATTTCCCGTACCCGCGCTAAAAGATAACTACATCTGGATATTGCACAACGCACATCATGCAGTCGTGGTAGATCCAGGCGATGCTGCGCCTGTGCTGGATTATCTGCAAACACATCAGTTAAAACTGGCGGCTGTTTTATGCACTCACCACCATGCCGATCACGTAGCGGGAGTGTGTCAGTTAGTGGCATCACATCCGGCATCCGTATATTTTCCGCAACGGGAAAATATTTCATGCGGCAATCACGCGGTGGGCGAAGGGGACGTGGTTAACATTCCAGAATTAAAAATACAATTCAGCGTGCTGAATATTCCCGGCCACACACTCGGGCATGTGGCCTATATAGGCGCAGGCGGCGTGTTTTGCGGCGACACACTTTTTGGCTGCGGCTGCGGCAGATTGTTTGAAGGTACAGCCACACAACTGCTGCACGCGTTGAAAAAATTAGCCGCATTGCCAGATGACACGCGGGTTTATTGCGGACACGAATACACCGAATCGAACATTCGTTTTGCGCTGGCGTGCGAACCGGATAATGCACAGCTTGTGCAACGACAACAAGACGTGCAAATATTGCGCACTGCAGGGCAACCTACCTTGCCTTCCAACATCGCGCTGGAAAAATCCACCAACCCATTTTTGCGTTGCGCCATGCCGGTGATTATTCAAGCTGTACAACAGCAATCTGCCATTAAACAGCATGATGAAATCAGCATCTTCACCGCCCTGCGCGCATGGAAAGATACTTTTTGAGCCAGGCGCGCCGAGCGCATTTTGATTGCGGCAAGACCCATTCTGGTTTATCCTGCGCGCCCTTCGGAGAGGTGGATGAGCGGTTTAAGTCGCACGCCTGGAAAGCGTGTTTAGGTTAATCCCTAACGC
>JBEBGP010000046.1:0-3877 GCA_040081045.1 Candidatus Nitrotoga sp. | reverse complement strand
CAGTACGTGGATTGGTCAGGTCGAGATGCAGCGCATTGCCGTTCCGATACAGTTTAATGTCTATCGTTCCACATTGGGCAAGCGGCTCAATGCCATGATAGACCGCATTCTCCAGCAGGGGCTGTAATATAAAAGGCGGGATCAGCGCATCATCTGGCAAATTTTCGATCTGCCAATTCACTTGCAATCGATCACCCAGGCGCAATTGTTCCAGCGACAGGTATTGTTTCGCCAATTGGATTTCCTGCTGCAACGGCAGCAAATCGCTGGTATGTGACATGGCCATGCGAAATAAATCGGCCATATCTTCCAACGCGATTTCGGCGCGCTTGGGGTCAGAACGCACGACGCCCAGCACGGCATTAATCGTGTTAAACAAGAAATGCGGGCGGATGCGTGCCTGCAGCGCCTGTAATCTGGCCTGGTGCAGCGCGGGTGATAATGCCTGCGTGCGTAATCTGAAATAAACCAGGAGTAACGCGGTGACAACACAGGCAGACAGCACATTGCGCCATAAATAAAAATTTGCATCTGTTGAATGGTGCGGAATATAAAACGCTGAACCCCAATACTGGATTGCAAATGTCACCAAACCTACCATGGTCATTATCAGCATGATACCCTGCCAGTGAACCATTCTTTTCAGTACGGGATTGAGTGCGAATAACAGCAATATACTGGTGAGTAACACGGGCTGCAACAGAGCCGATGCAACGATCATTTGTTGCAAGCCGTCTTGCATGGAACCGGCGAGCATCATGCTGACCAGCAGCGCCATGCCGTTGACCAATAATATTGCGCGCAGGATTACCCCAAGGTTGCGAAAATTTGGCATCGTATCGGCAGTGCGGTTTTGTTCTATAATTTGTCGCTTCACGGTTTTACATCCCGCAAAAATTTGCCCAATGCCACACATTCTGGACAATAGACGATGACGATGCAAGAAAAAGAAACCCCCAAACAAGCACGGGACGAAAAATTATGGTCGGGGCGATTTAACGAACCAGTCACGGAATTGGTCAAACGTTTTACTGCCTCGGTAGAATTTGATAAGCGACTGGCACTGGTGGATATTCAAGGTTCACTCGCCCACGCACAGATGCTGGCCGCTTGCAGCATCATTAACACACAGGATTTGCGCGACATTCAGCGCGGCATGGCACAAATCGAAAATGAAATCCTGCTAGGCAAATTTAACTGGCAATTGGAGTGGGAAGACGTACACCTGAATATTGAAAAGCGGTTAACTACTTTAATCGGTGATGCCGGTAAAAGATTGCATACCGGACGCTCACGCAACGACCAAGTGGCAACGGATATACGTTTGTATCTGCGGCAGGCCATAGATGAAATCAATCTGCATCTCAGCTCGCTGCAAACCGCTTTGCTCGATCTTGCCGAGCAGCATATACACACCATCATGCCCGGCTTTACCCATTTGCAAGTTGCGCAGCCGGTAAGTTTTGCGCACCACCTGATGGCGTATTTTGAAATGTTGGAGCGTGACATGCAACGACTGATAGATTGCCGGGGTAGAGTAAACCGCTTGCCGCTTGGTGCGGCCGCCTTGGCCGGCACCAGCTATCCGATCAATCGCGAACTGGTAGCAGAATTTCTAGGTTTTGACGGGGTGTGTGAAAATTCGCTGGATGCGGTATCGGATCGCGATTTCGCCGTTGAATTTACCGCCTGCGCCGCGCTCATCATGGTGCATTTATCGCGCTTGTCGGAGGAACTTATTTTGTGGATGAATCCATGCTTTGGATTTATTGATATTGCGGATCGATTTTGCACGGGTTCGTCTATCATGCCGCAGAAGAAAAATCCGGATGTACCGGAACTGGTGCGCGGCAAAGCAGGGCGTGTACAAGGAAATTTGGTGGCCTTGCTGACATTGATGAAAGGTCAACCGCTGGCCTATAACAAAGATAACCAGGAAGATAAAGAGCCTTTGTTTGACACCGTAGATACGCTGAACATGACTTTGCGCATTTATGCCGACATGATGGGCGGTATCACCGTCAAGCCGGAAGCCATGCGTAATGCGGCGCTACGGGGCTATGCCACTGCGACAGACCTGGCGGATTATCTGGTGAAAAAAGGTTTGCCATTCCGCGACGCACACGAGACCGTAGCGCTGGTGGTACGCCATGCGGAACAACGGACATGTAATTTAAGTGACCTGACACTGGATGAATTGCAACAATTTTCCAATCTCATCGCGGAAGATATTTATGCAGTGCTTACGCTGGAAGGCTCGCTGGCCGGCCGCAATCATATTGGTGGCACTGCGCCGAACCAGGTTGCGGCGGCGATTGCACGGGCCAAACAACATTTAGCCAAAAGACACGGATTTACTTACAAGACCTGATAGTTTTTTACAGGTAGCGAATACAAATGCACACTACTTCATTCAAAATAGTCACTGGATTTATTTTAATCACGATGCTGTTCGGTTGCGGCGGTGACGACAAACCCGCAGCAACGCCGAGCGGCCCGGGCGCACCTCCACCCCCGGAAGTCGAAGTTATCACTGTAACCTTTGGCAAAGCCACCATGACCCAGGATTTACCCGGGCGATTACAAGCTTACCGTACTGCACAAGTGCGGGCGCGAGTTGAGGGCATTGTTGAGCAACGTTTGTTTCAGGAAGGCAGTGAGGTAAAAGCGGGAGATCCATTATTCCGAATTGATGCACGGAATTTCAAAGCAGCAGTAGATGCGACCCGCGCAGATTTGGAAATTGCCCGGCAAACCGCCACACGCTATCAATCTCTGTTGGCTATCAAAGCAGTCAGTCAGCAGGAATATGATCTGGCTGCAGCCAGAGTGAAACAAATGGAATCAGCCATGATACGCGCCACCGAAAATCTGGAAAATGCCAGCGTGCCCGCGCCAATTCCCGGGCGCATTGGGCGCACGCTGGTGACCGAAGGCACGTTTGTTGGTCGGGGCGATGCCACCTTGTTGGCCACCATCGAACAGCTTGATCCGATTTACGTCAACTTTACACAATCTGGCGCGGATTTGCTGCGCCTGCGACAGGCAGTCAAGGCTGGCACGCTCAAACAAGCTGCTGCCAAAGTGCAATTGGTACTTGAGGATGGCAGCATCTACCCACACACGGGCAATATATTTTTCACCGATATGGCTGTGGATCCCAGCACGGGCGCAGTATCGTTGCGTGCAGAATTTGCAAATCCACAGCGTGAATTATTACCCGGCATGTTTGTGCGCGTTCGATTCCCCGAAGCGGTGGCCGAGAATGTCATACGCATTCCGCAACGCGCTGTGCAAGGAAACGCGCAGGGGCAGTATGTCATGGTGGTTGGCGCAGAAAATAAAATTGCGCCGCTGCCCATAAAAATAGGCAGCATGGCGGGTACAGATTTCATCGTCTCCGAAGGACTTAAGGGCGGCGAAGTAATTATTGTGAATGGTTTGCAAAAAGCCCGTCCCGGGGCAGTGGTGACACCTGTCGGCGAAGGAATCACAGCTCCATCAGGACAGGTCAAACCCGGCGCGTCCATTTCAGCCTCAGCTGTTGCGCCCACTGCAGTCGTAAAAACCCAATAAACAACCAACGTCTATAGATAAAAACCCGAATCATGTTCGCCAAATTTTTCATTGACCGCCCCATTTTTGCCTGGGTTATCGCGCTCATCATTTTGCTGGGTGGCGCGTTAGCGCTGAAAAATTTGCCCGTCGCACAATATCCCTCCGTTGCGTCGCCCGCACTTGCGATAACGGTCACTTATCCCGGCGCATCGGCACAAGTGGTGGAAGAAACGGCTATCGCCCTGTTGGAACAAGAGATGAACGGCATCGAACATCTGCTGTATATGGAATCGGCATCAGAGTTGGGGCGCGGCAGCAT
>JBEBGP010000016.1:0-3879 GCA_040081045.1 Candidatus Nitrotoga sp. | reverse complement strand
CTTGTGCAAAACCTCGTAGCCTGCACGCATTTCACGAACGCCCAAGGTTACCACCCCACCAACGCTGGCGGATTTGGCTGCGCTCAAGTTTTTAGTTTCACCAGCACTCGCTTTGCTCGCTCTCATGAGACTCTCCTGATAAATTCATGTGATAGTCGCATTGTGACACAATTCAATAAATGTGTCACAAGCTGGTAGTGTGCAATTGCACACTACATATTTATAGATAATTTTCACTCACTATAATTGCATATGATTTCAGCCAGCTCCTGCAACATGAGAGGTATGGTTAAGGAGTGCTCAGTCGCTTAAGCACAAATTTTTTGGGGAATTCCAGCTTGCCGTTGATGCTTACAATATGGCCTGCCAGCCGTGCGTTAATTACTTCTAGCATCTCGCCATTTCCCATCATCCACTCCGCTTGCCAAGCGTAATCCTTCAGGTTGGCTTGCAGGCTGAGGCGATTGGGGTAAGGAGTGGTCGCGGTGATAGTCAACAGCTGCATGGCATCGCATTCGCGTCGCGCTACATCGTGCGGCACACCGATGGAGAGTAACTGCATGAACACTGCGTCCAGAAAACGTTGCGACAAAGTGGCGTAAGGCGCAGCCTCCAGCACCAACCCAAGGCGATCGTGCTCGCTCACCGCTATCACCAACTTCGGACGTGTGTGCAACAGATTCAGCGACCAATCGCCCAGACGGTTTGCACTCGGCGCAAGTGGTGCGCTTGGTGCGATCTTCATCGCTGTGAGTAATTTTTGGGTGCAGCGTAGGGCGGTCATATTCCCGACCTCCTTATGTCGGAACAGAGTTCGTAGGTTGGGTTAGCAATTTCACCACATAACCCAACATGTTTTAAAAAGGGTGTTGGGTGATTTCATTTTGGTGTAATCGCCGCAATCATGCCATCGTAGTGTCCTTTGTCCGTCACTTCCATCAACTCAAGCACATTAGCAAGCACAGATGACGTTTCAGACCGAATGGACGGATCATGCTCTGCCTCTCCGACGTGTTCATGATGTGAGTAGGTATCCAAGAACCGAAGAATTTTTGATTTTTTGGCGGCATCAAAATTGACCTCTTCCAACTGCTGGTATAGTTTGCCTGTCTTATTCGGATGCCTGAATGCTAGGAAGCCTTCAAGAAGTCGACGAGTCATATTGGGCATTCCATAGTAGTCGTCAATTGTTTCTTGTTTTGTCGCCTTCAATGATTGGTCGAGCACCCTCTTGAAAAGATAGTGGTATTCCGACTCATGTTCATGCAACATTGGATCGAGCTTGGCAATCGTTGCGGTTCTATTTCCATTATGCAACGCTGTTTGCAGCATAAAAAACCTAGCTGGCCTATCCGCAATATCCTTTTTGTTTTGCCCATGCATATGGTTAAACCAGTTCTTTACCTGCCGAAAAAAGACAAAATTGTGCGTCAGCACGAACAATTGCCCTGCGTCCTTTGTGCGGTCTTTCATGTAACCAAATGCGCTGTATAAAGAGTTTGTGTCCAAGCTAGATACGGGGTCATCAATTACCACCACCCCATTTTTTAAGTCAAATGATCTGTCTTGAAGCGATTTCAAGAAATACAAAAATGCGATAGCAGTTTTTTCGCCTTCGCTGAGATTTCCGGCAGGTTTGCCATGTCGGGTAATTGAATAACCGCTTTCGTGAATGGCAAACGTCAGTTCATCTCGCCCTAGGTAAGCTCGAATTTCTGCGTTTAACTGTTCGGCGGGTCGGCGGTGCAGAACAACTTCTCGCTCTAGTTCGGCAATTTGAGACTGAAATAGTTTGACCGCAGCCGTCGCTGTAGTCTCTTCTGTCTTTGCTTTGGAAAGATCGGAATTTTTTGACTCAAACTCCTGATAGGCTTCGGCAACGTAGCATCTTTCGAGGGCTGCGCGCGCTTGCTCAATTTCTTTTTGGAAGTTGTCAGTTACTGCATTATGCTTATCAATTAGCGCATTGATTTGCTGTACAGCCTGCTGCCCCTTGAGAGAGCCAAATTGGGAAACTACGCCAACGAGAACAGAAAAAGTCACGCCCCAAAATCCCTTTGAATCAGCCGGATTTTCCTCATACCCAACGTATTGCAATATGTTTACCTTTTGAAACGGATTCTCCTTTTTTACGGCAAGAGCTTTTTTTAGTGCGTCTAAGTATGAGTCTACATACCAGCGATGTTGATCAAGAGTAGTGATTTCCTTATTTAAGTCATCGACAAGATATTCATAAAACAAGGTGACCTCAGGCGCATGTATAAGGTTCAGCTGCGATTTGGCACCCTCTATTTTTTCAATGGAGCCAGCAATTTCAGTTTGAAAGTGTCTGAACTCATCATTGAAATGGGATTCTAGATGTTGGATTCTATTCGCCGGAATGGGTTGTCCGCAAAATTCGCAATTACCAGAATCGCCCTCTGTATGATGCAACTCAAGTCCTTGTTGCACCCACGCGGCAAGCGGCGGATTGGTTGTCAGCTTTTCAATTGTATTGGAGATAATGGACCGGGATAACACACTACTTGTTAGATCAGTGAGTGATTTAAGATCGGGATACTCCACTTTAAGAGCTGTGATCTTGGTTTTGGGCTTGCCAACCAACTTTTCTCGCAACGTGACTTTTATCTTCGCATCAAGAATGTTGGCTGCGTAATTTGACGGAGTTAATTTGCTCGCCTTGTTAAGGAAATCTCGTTTGTCGTAATTATTGTAGGGATTTTGTCCGGCAGAACTCAAAGCTTCTTTAATGATTTTTGCTTGGGAGATAGAAAATGTATCCAATGCATTTTCTGCGCGCCGCCCATTGGCTGACGTTGCGTCGAAATGTTTTGATGCCTTATCATGTTGTGACTTTAGTTCTTCAATTTTCTTTTTTTTCTCGACACTCTCCTCCCCCAGATAATAAATTGGGGAAATCTGCTGACCTGGTGCCTCAAAAAATGAGGTACTGATAAAATCACGATTGAATACTTTTACTGATGGAAGAGATGCGGAATTCAAGTTGACGCCAGAAACATTATTCTGACCAAACCAGAATTCAACTTCCCCCTCAGTTATTGGAAATTTTTTCTGTAGATGTAGAAGAAGGTTTGACAGGGTTGTTTTTCCCGCACCATTCCAGCCGTAAATTACATTGAAGCGAGTAAAGTCAGGTAGCCCCGCAGGCCACGAAAAGTCACGGAATATACGGTGATTACGAATGTGGTTGAAACGCGTAATTTTCATATCTATTATTATGAGGCAGCTTCATTTTTCTTCCACGACGCAAAATTGATGGTGCGTTTATTCTATCTGCCCTCACTTGCGCCCCTCCTACACCACCACATGCGCCCGCTCAATCTCACGACCAAAGCTCTCTGGAATACGCGCCCACCACACGGATCGGCAGGTCGCTTTCAGTGAAGGCTTCCTTGAGACCGCATTCTGCTTTAGTCTCGCGCTGGATCAATTACGCTCACTACACGTGCGACGATTTCACCTATTGTTGCTTCGTCTAGCGTTTCAATATATTCCGCAGTGCCTGCGCGCGTTCTCGCATCCAGGTCAAACGTGCGTACTTGATTGCACACCGCAACACCATTGGTATCGTGCCCGGAGATGGCGACGGTTAACCCCATCTCTCGCATGGCCGCGCCACCACTGGTAACAGGAATCAGCATGGCCAGGCCGAGTGCGTTAATTTCTTTGGGAGTGATGACGATGAAACAATGCCGACCTTGCATTTCACGGCCTGCAACTGGGTTGGGATTCACCCAATAGACATCGCCCTGCTGTGCTATGCGACGGCGAATCATGCGATTTCACGCCCGACTGGGTCTCCCTCATGCGCCCAAGCAGTTTCGGTATGAAGCCGAGCGATCGCTTTGGGGGTAACGC
>JBEBGP010000383.1:0-3909 GCA_040081045.1 Candidatus Nitrotoga sp. | reverse complement strand
AAATTATAGAGGGATTTTAAGTCCCTTGTGTCTACCAATTTCACCACCCGGGCAGTGTGCAGAATGTTTGTGTGAAGCACAAACTTTTTGTGGCGCGCATTATACCGTGCAGTGTGTCACGTAGTTGAAAAAATTCCGGTTAAAACTTGAAGATTTCCATTCGGGCATAAAAAATTTAGTTCAGTCGCGGAAATTTTGATATTGCAGTGGAAAGTCGGTAATGGATTTACGCACGAAGGCGATGCCTTCTTGTAAATCATCGCGATTTTTTCCGGACACCCGCACGGTGTCACCTTGTATGCTGGCCTGTACTTTGAGTTTGCTGTCTTTGATGAGGCGCACAATTTTTTTTGCCAACTCAATTTCCACGCCAACTTTAACGGTGCAAACGCGCTTTACTTTGTTGCCGCTGATTTTTTCAATTTTGTCGCTGATGTCCAGGCACTTGATGTCAATGCCGCGCTTGGTCAACTTGGCGTTCAGAATATCCTGTACTTGATCCAACTGAAATTCATTGTCCGCGTAAACACTCAAGACTAATTCGGCCTGTGCGACGCGCGCGTCCGATCCCTTGAAATCAAAGCGTGTACTGACTTCCTTGTTAGTTTGCTCGACTGCGTTTTTTACTTCTGTTTTGTCTACTTCCGAGACGATGTCGAATGAAGGCATGACGATTCCTCAGGCAATTAAAATCAACCAAAACTGCACACGTAATCCACCGCGTCCTGCGCGTGAATTTCAAAACTGCTACCGGCTGCCACGCTGAATTCTGTGCCCGCCGGATAAGTCTTGAATGCTGGCTCTCCGGCCAGCTTAACTTTGCATGTACCATGCGTGATTTGCATTAACTCGGGTGTGCTGACATTAAAAGTGAGTTGGCTGCCGGGCATGATTACACCCACTGTTTTGCGCGAGCCATCCGGGAATAATACGGAATGGGAGACGCATTTCCCGTCAAAAAAGACATTTGATTTTTTTACTACGCTGACGTTTTCAAATCTATCCATTGTGCTCCCCTGTAATTTTTCCGGTGATTGCCGGAAGATGTTTTATTTCTGATTTTTAAGCCGGGCTGCAATACGCATACGCAGGGCATTTAATTTGATAAATCCGGCGGCATCTTTTTGGTCATATGCACCCTTGTCATCTTCGAACGTGGCTATGCCCGGGTCAAACAGTGAGTTGGTTTTGGAGTCGCGTCCGACCACGATGACATTGCCTTTGTATAGTTTGACGCGCACCCAGCCATTGACTTGTTGCTGCGTGTGATCAATGAGTGTTTGCAGGGCGAGACGCTCGGGGCTCCACCAATAACCGTTATAAATCACGCTGGCATAGCGCGGCATGAGATCGTCTTTGAGATGTGCGACTTCGCGGTCCAGCGTGATAGATTCGATGGCGCGATGGGCGCGCAGCATAATCGTGCCACCGGGTGTTTCGTAGCAGCCGCGTGACTTCATGCCGACGTAACGATTTTCTACCAGATCAAGGCGACCAATGCCGTGTTTCCCGCCTAGCGTGTTCAATTGCGTCAATACTTGAGCGGGGCTGAGCGGCTTGCCATTCAAGGCAATGATATCGCCATGCTGAAATTCAATGTCCAGATACTCTGCGGCATCGGGTGCCTGCTCCGGCGATACGGTCCAGCGCCACATGATCTCTTCAGCTTCGGCGGCGGGGTTTTCCAAATGGCGACCTTCAAAACTGATGTGCAATAAATTCGCATCCATCGAGTAGGGCGAGCCGCCTTGCCTGTGTTTCATGTCCACCGGAATACCATGTTTTTCTGCATAGCCCATGAGCTTTTCGCGCGATAGCAAATCCCATTCACGCCACGGCGCGATCACCTTAATGGAAGGGTTCAGCGCGTAATAGCCCAATTCAAAGCGCACCTGGTCGTTGCCTTTGCCTGTTGCACCATGCGATACCGCTTGTGCGTTGGTCTGGCGGGCAATTTCAATTTGCCGCTTGGCGATAAGCGGGCGGGCGATGGAAGTGCCGAGCAGGTATTCGCCCTCGTACACAGTGTTGGCGCGAAACATCGGGAATACAAAATCGCGCACAAATTCTTCGCGCAAATCATTGATGAAAATATTTTCAGGCTTAATGCCAAGCAGCAAAGCCTTTTTGCGCGCGGGTTCCAGCTCTTCACCCTGGCCGATGTCGGCGGTGAAAGTCACTACCTCACATTGATAGGTATCCTGCAACCATTTGAGTATGACGGAGGTATCCAGCCCACCGGAGTAGGCGAGGACGACTTTTTTTATTTCACTCATTTCAACTTTTCCAGTTTGTTAAGCAATGCCCGGCCTGACCTGCATTTTACTTGCTCACTTTGCCCAGCAGCAGATATTCCATTAAAGCTTTTTGCACATGCAATCTGTTTTCCGCCTCATCCCACACCACACTTTGTGGACCATCGATAACAGCAGCATCCACTTCTTCGCCGCGATGGGCGGGCAGGCAGTGCATGAATAGGGAATCCGGTTTGGCCACCGCCATCATTTCCGCATCGACTATCCAATCGGCAAAGGCTTTGCGGCGGGCATCGTTTTCGCGCTCGAAACCCATGCTGGTCCACACGTCAGTGGTTACGAGATCGGCATTGCGCGCGGCATCCATAGGATTGGAGAATTCTTCATAATGATTTTCGCCAAACAGTCCCGCGCGTTCCGGCTCAACTTCATAACCTGGCGGAGTAGAAACATGCACATTGAAATCGAACACTTCAGCGGCTTGCAGCCATGTGTTACAGACGTTATTCGAGTCACCAATCCAGGCTACGGTTTTGCCTTTGATTGATCCGCGTTGTTCAATGTAAGTGTAAATGTCGGCCAATATCTGGCATGGGTGATATTCGTTGGTGAGACCGTTAATCACCGGCACGCGCGAGTTGGCGGCGAAACGCTCGATGATTTCCTGCTCGAAGGTGCGGATCATAACCAAGTCGCTCATACGCGAAATCACTTGCGCGGCATCTTCTACCGGCTCCCCGCGACCCAGTTGCGAATCGCGCGTGTTGAGATAGATCGCATTGCCGCCGAGCTGTTGTATACCGGCTTCAAACGACAAGCGGGTGCGCGTGGAATTTTTTTCAAAGATCATCACCAGTGTGCGGTCGGACAGCGGATGGTAGGGTTGGTACGCCTTGAAGCGTTGCTTGATAAGGCGTGTACGCTCGAATATATGTTTAAATTCGGCCAGACTTAAATCTTTGAATTGTAGAAAATGTTTGATTGGCATATTAAACGGGTTGCGACAAAAATTCGCTAATCAGCGGACATAGTATATCTATCAATTGCTGTGCGTTGGCCTCGGAAAATATCAGTGCGGGCAATAAACGCACAACATTGTCATTGGTGACGTTAATCAACAGTCCTTGTGCCAGTGCAAGCTTAACCAACTCCGCGCAGGGTTTGTTGAGTTCGATGCCTATCATTAAACCGGCTCCGCGAATTTCCACGATGCCGGGTATATTGGCTAATCGGGCATGCAAGCCTTGTAGCAGCATACTCCCTATGGTCAGTGCGTTTTGCATCAGATGATCGTGCTCAATTATATTGAGCGTATTCAAAGCGGCGATGCAGGCCAAAGGATTGCCGCCAAAGGTAGAGCCGTGATTGCCGGGTTTGAAAATGCCGGTTGCTTTGCCGGCCGCCAGGCATGCGCCGATGGGAACGCCAGAACCCAGACCTTTAGCCAGTGTCATGACATCTGGTAAAATTTCGGTGTGTTGATGTGCGAACCATTTGCCAGTGCGACCAATGCCGGTTTGTACTTCGTCCAACATCAGCAGCCAATTATATTGGTCACATATTTTTCGTAGCTGAGCCAGGTAGTGTTTGTCTAGGGTGCGAATGCCGCCCTCGCCCTGAATGGGTTCGACCAACACCGCCACCACGTTTGGGT
>JBEBGP010000172.1:0-3927 GCA_040081045.1 Candidatus Nitrotoga sp. | reverse complement strand
TCTGCGCCCGTGGTTATTAGCCCCGGTGAATATGCCGCCCGCCGGACAAAATCCGCGTGGACGAATAATTTGTAATTGTTTTGACGTGGCGGAACAGGAAATTTCCAATGAAATAAAACTCGGCATGGACTTGCCCGCCATCCAGAAAAAATTAAAGTGCGGCACCGAGTGCGGCTCATGCTTGCCGGAACTCAGACGACTGTGCGCGCAAGTTTCCGTCGCCGGGGCGCAACCATAATGCAGCCCGCCATGATTCATTTAACCAGCTACTCGGCGTTCATCAAGCGCATCGGGCGCGGCGCACATGCTACCGATTTGGAGGAGCACGAAGCCTACCAAATGTTTTCCGCCATGCTCGATGACGGCGTGGCAGATTTGGAACTCGGTGCAATTGTTTTAGCCATGCGTATGAAATCTGAATCAGCCGGAGAAATCATGGGGTTTTACCGCGCCATGGCAGAGCGCGTTTACACTTTGGATAAGCCCAATACACCCGGCTCGCCCTGCTTGCCCGTGGTTTTACCCTGCTACAACGGCGCGCGCCGACAAGCCAATTTGCTGCCCTTGCTCGCACTGCTGCTGCGCAACTATGGCATTCCTGTTTTATTGCACGGCGTATTGCAAGGTAACGCCCGCGTCACCACCGCCAGTATTTTGCGCGAGCTGGATATCGCGCCCAGCGCAAATTTAGCGCACGCAAAAAAACAGCTTAAAGAACAGCGCATAGCTTTTTTACCCACCGCAGTTTTGTCCCCTGGATTGGCTTCAATATTGACCCTGCGTGATCGCCTGGGCGTGCGAAACAGCGGGCATTCTTTGGCAAAATTATTAGACCCTTTCCCTGGCGGTTGCTTGCGTGTGGTAAACGTGACGCACCCGGAATACCTCGGCAAGATGCAAGAATTTTTAATCTCCACTGGCGCGCGTGCGCTGTTACTGCGCGGCACGGAAGGCGAGCCTTACGCCAACCCCAAGCGCCGTCCACAAATGGATTTTTTTAATGCGGGCAAACAAATCACCCTGTTTGAAGCAGAAGAAGGCACGCTTAAACAACCCCCTGCCCTGCCCGTCGATATGGATGCGCTGACCACAGCAAACTGGATCAGCCGCGTGCTGGCGCATGACATACCCGTGCCGCAACCCATCATCAATCAACTGGCCTGCTGCTTGTATGGCAGTGGTTACGCGGATGACATGAGTCAGGCGATTGCGTTGGCGGCGGGCAGGACAATACGCTTTTCTGTCGCGTAATTTTTTTAAAATGTGTAGGAGGTAAAAAATGAGTAAAGGACAAGTATTTTTAATCGGTGCCGGTCCTGGCGATATTGATTTGCTCACGCTCGGCGCGGTGCGTTGCATCCGTCTGGCTGATGTCATTCTGATTGATGATTTAGTCAACCATGAAGTGCTGCAATTTGCCCGACCCAATATCCCGACCATATATGTGGGCAAGCGCGGTGGATGCTTGTCCACGCCGCAGGCGTTTATTCACAGAAAAATGATTGTGCTGGCACAAGAAGGAAAGGTTGTCGCGCGCATCAAGGGCGGTGACCCCTTCATATTCGGGCGCGGCGGTGAGGAAATGCAGACTTTGCAACAAGCTGGTATCAAAGTTTCAATCATCAGCGGCATCACCTCCGGCATGGCGGTTCCGGCCAGCTTGAACATTCCGCTCACGCATCGTGACTATACACAAGGGGTCACTTTTGTAACCGGCCACAAAAAAAATGAACGCGCGCCGAATTGGCGGGCACTGGCTGAATCAGGCACGACGCTGGTGATTTATATGGGCATGACCAATCTGGCGAAAATTACGCAACAGCTTATGCAGCATGGCCTGCCCGCCAATATGCCAGCTATCGCAATACAGCACGGCACGTTACCCGCGCAACGACACTTGCTGGCAACTCTGAAAACTCTGCCGCAAGATGTGCTGAATGCCGGCTTTGCCAGCCCGGCGATTGTAGTTATTGGTGAAGTGGCGCGCTTTGCTGAGAGTGTAAATTGCACGGATGAAATGACTCAATTCTTTCAGCTGCAAGCTGCATAAAATATTTTTTTAAGGAGTGTCAAAGATGAAAAAAATGAAACTGGTGATGGTCGGAAACGGCATGGCGGGTGTGCGCACGCTGGAGGAACTGATCAAACTGGAGCCGGATTTATACGACATGGCCGTGTTCGGCGCAGAGCCGTATCCCAACTACAACCGCATCATGCTGTCGCCGGTGCTGGCCGGGGAGCAAGGCATACAGGACATTATTTTGAACAGCGTGGAGTGGTACGCGGCAAATAAAATCACGCTGCATATGAATAAAAAAATTGTAAAAATTGACCGCAAAAACAAAGTCGTGATCGCCGAGGACGGCACCGAAGCGGAATATGATCGGCTGCTGCTGGCGACGGGTTCCAACCCATTTATCCTGCCCGTACCGGGCAAGGATTTGCAGGGGGTGATTTGTTATCGTGATATTCAGGATACCAACGCAATGATAGATGCGGCTGCACAACACAAACATGCGGTGGTAATCGGCGGCGGCTTGCTGGGGCTGGAAGCGGCCAATGGCTTGGCTATACGCGGCATGGATGTAACCGTGGTGCATATCATGCCGTGGTTGATGGAGCGGCAACTGGATAAGAATTCCGCGTTCATGTTGCAAGCTTCATTGGAAGCAAAAGGCTTGAAGTTTCTGCTGGAAAAGCACACGCAGGAATTAGTGGGCAATGCTGCGGGTCATGTTTCCGCAATCAAATTCAAGGACGGCAGCACAATCTCTGCGGATCTGGTCGTGATGGCGGTGGGTATACGCCCCAACACGTCACTGGCGGAATCCGCAGGCATTCATTGCAATCGCGGTATCGTAGTAAATGACACCATGCAAACTTACGATCCCAGCATTTACGCGGTGGGTGAATGTGTGTCGCATCGCGGCACGGCATATGGCCTGGTCGCACCCTTGTTTGATATGGCAAAGGTATGTGCCAATCACTTGGCGCGCATGGGCATTGCGCGTTACCAAGGCTCGGTCACTTCCACCAAACTCAAGGTCACAGGCGTGGATTTATTTTCTGCAGGTGATTTTACCGGCAACGAACACACTGAAGATATTGTGTTGCACGACACCGCAGGCGGTGTGTATAAGAAACTGGTAGTCAAAGATGACAAATTGATTGGCGCGGTGATGTATGGCGATACCACGGATGGCTCGTGGTATTTTCAGATGATCCGTGACGGCAAAAATATTTCCGAAATTCGCGATCATCTGATGTTTGGACAATCGCATTTGGGCAACACCGGACATCAAGGTCAGAGTAGCGCGGCGGCCATGCCGGACACAATGGAGGTGTGCGGTTGCAATGGGGTATGCAAAGGCACCATCGTCAAAGCTATCAAGGAAAAAGGCCTGTTCTCGCTGGAAGACGTGCGCAAACACACCAAGGCTTCTTCCTCCTGCGGTTCATGTACTGGTCTGGTCGAACAACTGCTCGCCTCCACCGTGGGTGGCGCGTACACGCCCACTTTAAGTGCGACCAAGCCGATGTGCGGTTGCACCGAGTTAACGCACGAGCAGGTACGCAAACAAATTACCGAGCAATCTTTGATCAGCATTCCGCAAGTGATGAAGGCGCTGCAATGGAACACACCGAATGGTTGTGCCAGTTGCCGCCCAGGCTTGAATTACTACGTGCTGTGCGCACATCCGCGCATCGCAAAAGATGACCCGCAATCGCGTTATATCAATGAACGCGCCCATGCCAATATTCAAAAAAATGGCACATTCTCGGTTGTCCCGCGTATGTTTGGCGGGGTCACCACGGCCAAAGATTTGCGCCGCATCGCCGATGTCGCGGACAAATACAACATCCCCACGGTCAAGGTCACAGGCGGTCAACGCATCGATTTGTTCGGCGTAAAAAAGGAAGACCTGC
>JBEBGP010000085.1:0-3928 GCA_040081045.1 Candidatus Nitrotoga sp. | reverse complement strand
TGGCGGGCTCGGGCGGACTCTCTTATTTGATGGAAAAAAGCCTCTTTCGCGGCAACATGACCTATGCCACAACAAATGTGGATAACAAACATTTTCGGGATATTATCAGCGCGGGTGGCGAATGGAATTATCAACTGGACGAATTGCGGGCACTCAATGTCGGCGCGCAATTCGCGCAATTACAATACGCCGGAGCCAATCAGGTACGCAACTCCAACTACATGGCACTCAACCTGGGCTATCGCAGAGCGATTATCAGCAATTTTCAACCACTGCTGCAAGGTACATTTACCCTGGCACAAGAGATTAACGACAACCCGCTGGGCGCGATACGCAACGATCTCAGCCGTGATATTTACGGCTTGCGCCTTGGCATCAGTGTGACTCCTGCCCCCCAATGGTCGCTCAACTCGGGCATCAGCTATCAAAACAGCGCCTATCAGGGCAAGGATATTTTGCTTATCACACGCAAGGATCATTTTCTGTCATTCGATGCCGCACTCAGCTACGCCATCGCCAAGAATCTAATAGTCAAAAGCGAATTGTTGGTGGCGAACAACGCTTCCAACAATCCGCTAAACGAGTATCAGCGTGAAAGTCTCACCTTCAAAGTCCGTTACGAATTCTAAATAGGAGCCCAACATGAAAAATATTGGCATGAATAGGATCATCATGAAAACCACTTTTATTTCGCGTGCCAGTTTGGCCGCCCTGCTTGTTTTACTGGGTATTGCGTCCACTCCCGCATACGCCGCAGTAGCCGGGCGCGTACTGGTCTCGGTCGGAGATTCCGTTGCGATACGCAATGGACAGGAAATACGGCTGCGCCACGGCTCGCCAATTGAAGACCAAGACACACTACGCACCGGTGCGACAGGTACGCTGCAAGTACGCTTTACCGACCAGAGCATTGTTGCCTTGCGCGAGAAAAGCACTTTCAAACTGGAACAATATGCCTACCCAAAAGAAAAAAGCAGCGCGCAAACAGCCGTATTTAATCTCATCAAAGGCGGCTTCCGCACCATTACCGGACTCATCGGCAAATCCAATCCAAAAAATTACTCGGTTAAAACGGCTGCTGCCACCATCGGCATACGCGGCACCCACTACGCCGTGCGTGTATGCGAAGACGATTGCAAAAACCCGGATGGCTCAAACGCCAAAGACGGGGTGTACGGCAGCGTTTTAAGCGCATCCGACAAAGACAGTCGCATCGTCATTAACAATCACTCTGGTGAAAACGAGTTCGGCAGAGACGAACATTTTTATGTAAAAGATGAAAAATCTGCTCCGGAAATGTTACTGGTGCCCCCCGCTTTCATCGCTGATAATTTACATGGACGCGGACAGATTGCAGAAAAAGGCCGGCATGATGATGGCAAGAACGAAGATAAAGGTGGCGCGCATAGGGACTCGCGAGCCGATATGGTTACCAGAACTTTTGAATCCAAAGTGACGGTAATTGACCCCAACTGTACCACAGGCGATTGCCGTAACTTACCCCCGCCGCCACTGCAACGCGGCTCTGTCGCGGTGACAGGCAAGGTGGGACATATGGCGGGACTCTCTGGGGGCGCTATATTTTCAACCGGACTGATTTCAAAGAGCGATAAACTAACCCTCAACCCATCCGGCGAACTCATCAGGGTGGCGCAAGAAATTCCTGAGCAAGTGGGCACGCAACGCATCCTGGACATCGGCCTCGCCAGCAATGTGGGTGCTGGCCGCAATGCTATAGCGGGTAATCTCGCCTGGGGTGCCTGGGTAGGCAATGGCATCACGGAGCAATCAACCGGTATTAACGGCACTTTCAACAATCGATTGGATTCCTTCGTCTATCTATATGGTGATGCCACCGGTGTGCTACCTAACCGCATCACTGCGACTTACCAACCCATCGGTGGCATTGCTGTTGATCTTAATGGCAATATGGGGAAAATAACAGGCGGTGACATCAAAGTAGATTTTTTCCTACAGCTGGTCTCGCTCAACAACTTGACTGTGGGTATGGGTAACCGCAGTTTTACCTATAATACGAATACGGTCATCCCGGTTCTGTTTACTGGTGGTACGTTTAGCGACAGCGGCCCAGCAACCTGTACTGGCCTAGGATGCCTGCCGCAACAAATATACAACTTTTCTGCAGGTGGTGCATTCACGGGAACAGACGCGCAAGGCATAGGTTTGCATTATGATTTGGTTAATATCACCACCATTACCAGTGACCAAATCACGGGCGTGGAAGGATTCCTGCGCACAGATTATGCCCCTGTTACGGCGGGAGTATTAACGGCTTATGCGGGCGTGGACGCAGACAAACCACTATATTCAGTTGCCGACAATGATGCCATCCGGCTCTCTACTGAAAGAACACTGGATGTAGGCGGCAACTTGACCGCCTATAGCACCGCTACGGGCGACAGTGCCCGTCTCAATGTTGGTGGAACAGATTTGAATGCCGGTACAACTCCCAACGGACCGGCAGGCGATCATTTTGGTCGCTGGAATAACGGCTCGATTACCGGCAACAGCACTGCCGATGCTGGCCTACCAGTTCCCGCATTGACCCCGGCATCCGGCGTGCATTACCTGTACACCGCCGCATTAACGCTACCGGAAGTGATCGCTGCCAGAACAGGCACTGTTAATCTTTTTAACCACGCGGGCGGCACCAATCCAACCGATCACCTGGGTACTGGCGGTGGTACTTTTACTGGCAATTTGAATGTAGATTTTGATGCTAATAAAGCGTTGATGAATGCCGACTGGTCGGTGGGGTTGACTACCCCAATCACTTACAAATTAACTAATACACCGCTCACGCTATCGGCTGGTGGCGGTGGTGTGCATATTGGAGCTTCGCTCCCCAACGATGTAACGACTACTTGCTCGGCTTGCAGTGGTCTCAATGGCACCATCGATCAGCTCAATATTCAAGGCAATTTTAGCGGCGCGGCAGGCAACACCATCAATATGGCGATCTCCACTTTTGATGCAGGGATTGGTGCAACTGCGCCAATCCCCGTCACCAGTGCCTCAGTACAGGTGTTCCAGGAAGCGGCGATTATTACTCCCCCTCTCTAGTAATGTCACCCTCTTTAAGATTGCAACAAGCAGGCTGGTATTATTTACCGCCTACGTGTTTATGTCTTCCGCCAGAAACATATTTGACAGCTTGTAAGATATGCAGGTATAAATCACAGGCGTTCACTGGGAGTTTCAGGAAACGTCATTATGGTTGTCTTTTTACTTAGCAATCTTCAGATCACTTAATCTATAAGGGAATAAATATGAAAAAGCTCGTAACAGCATTAACTTTGATGGCCGCATTTCCAGCAGTAGCATTGGCAGCAAGTGATAACGTCGGCGGTTGCGGCGTGGGCTCCATGGTGTTTCAAGGCCAATCCGGCGTTGCTCCACAGGTGTTGGCAATTACCACGAATGGCATTTCGGGCAACCAGACTTTTGGCATTACCAGCGGTACACTGGGCTGCACGCAAGATGGCATGGTGCGCTCAAACATGAAGTCCGCGATGTTCATTGATAACAACAAGGATCAATTGGCGCGCGACATGTCAGTCGGCAGCGGTGAGACCCTGGCTGCACTGTCCCATCTGATGGGTATGACCGCTCAAGACCAGCTCGCCTTCAACCGTTTGGCCAAAGACAACATGGCGCGTATTTTTACCGGTGACAATGTCGCAACCGCACAAATTATCGTCGCTTTGCGCGAAGTACTGGCGGCAGACGCAACACTTGCCCGCTATCAAACCGCGTTGTAATACATACGCGGATTGCAGATACCCAGTGGCATCACCACTGGGTTTTTTATTACTCAAAACTCAAACCAGATACGCAATTGATGCGCTCGTTATTCCAGTTCCAGTTTGAAAGTGATACAAGGCGGCGACAAGCGAGCGACGAAGAC
>JBEBGP010000374.1:0-3940 GCA_040081045.1 Candidatus Nitrotoga sp. | reverse complement strand
ATCCCTCACCCTGCCCTCTCCCGTGGGGAGAGGGTTTTGCCTCCCTCTCCCCACGGGAGAGGGCAGGGTGAGGGAACACACTCTATTTTAAACGGCAAAATTGCATTCAAATTGCACGACACTTTCGGCTTCCCGCTTGATCTCACGCAGGACGTGTGCCGCGAACATAACGTGACTGTGGATGTGGCCGCTTTTAATACAGCGATGGCGCAACAAAAGCAGCAAGCGCGTACAGCTGGCAAATTCAAAATGGCAATCAACCTTGAGGTTGATGCGGCAGCAACCATTTTTCATGGATATGACACCCTGGAATGGAACGGTAATGTGTTGGCTTTGTACAAAGAAGGCGCGGCGGTGAATGAATTGCTGGAGGGTGAAATGGGCGTGGTGGTGCTGGATGACACCCCCTTTTACGCCGAGTCTGGCGGGCAGGTGGGTGATTGCGGTGTGCTGCATAGCTCGCATGGTGTGTTTGCGGTGGAAGACACGCAAAAAATCCAGGCTAGCGTGTTCGGTCATCACGGCATCATGAAGACCGGAAAGTTAACGGTCGGAAACAGTGTTAATGCGCGGGTAGATGTTGCGACGCGTAATCGCACGATGCGTAACCATTCCGCCACCCATATGCTGCACAAGGCCTTGCGCGAAGTGTTGGGAGGCCATGTGCAGCAGAAAGGTTCGCTGGTGGATGCGGAAAAAACACGTTTTGATTTTGTGCATACGCAGCCGATGACTGCTGCGGAAATTCACCGTGTGGAAAATTTGGTCAACGCAGAAATTCTAATCAACGCCGCCACGCAAGCGCGTGTCATGGCAATAGACGATGCACAAAAAACCGGTGCGCTGATGTTATTCGGCGAAAAATATGGTGACGAAGTGCGTGTGCTGGATATTGGCACCTCGCGCGAATTATGCGGTGGTACGCATGTGTCGCGAACGGGCGACATCGGGCTGTTTAAAATTGTCGCGGAGAGCGGTGTGGCAGCGGGTGTGCGGCGCGTCGAAGCGGTGACGGGTGAAAGTGCGCTGGCCCATATTCAGCAACAGGACCATCAATTGCAGCAAGTGGCGAATACCGTTAAATCGCAGCCTGCCGAAGCAGCAGCGCGCATTTCGCATATTCTCGACAACATGAAGTCACTGGAAAAGGAATTAGCCACGCTGAAATCCAAACTGGCTTCCGCACAGGGGGATGATTTGATCAAGCAGGTAGTGGACGTGAATGGCGTGAAAATTCTGGCCGCCGAAATGACAGGTGCAGATGCAAAAGCCCTGCGCGAAACGCTGGATCAATTAAAAGGCAAGCTGAAGAATTGTGTGGTGTTGTTGGCAGCAACCGAGGCAGGCAAGGTCACGCTCATCGCGGGAGTGAGTGCCGATTTAACAGCCAAAGTTAAGGCAGGCGAGCTGGTAAATTTTGTCGCGCAGCAAGTGGGCGGCAAAGGCGGCGGTCGAGCCGATATGGCGCAAGCGGGTGGCACACAGCCGGAACATTTGGTGACGGCTCTAGCTTCCGTGCCAACCTGGGTGCGCGACCGGGTGTAGTGCAGCGCGCATCAAAACGGCAGTTGTAACGCCGGCTTCGCTTCTAACAACACCCGCCGGAAATCCTGTTGAATTCTATTTAGCGCCGCTTCATTGTCCGCCTCAAAGCGCAGCACAATTACAGGGGTAGTATTGCTGGAGCGCATCAGCCCAAATCCATCGGCATATTCAACGCGCAAGCCATCTATCGTGATGACCTCTTGCGCATCTGTAAACAACGGGGCATCCGCTAATTTTACGCGAGCTTGCAGCTTTGCAATCAACGCGTAATTTTCACCTTCCTGCATTTTGATTTGCAGCTCGGGCGTGTTGATCGAGTTTGGCAAACTATTCAGCGTGGCATTGCCATCCGGCTGTTTGCTCAACGCCTCTAACAGCCGTGCGCCAGCGTACAAGCCATCATCAAAGCCATACCAGCGTTCTTTGAAGAACACATGACCGCTCATTTCACCCGCCAGCAGTGCGCCGCTTTCGCGCATTTTTGCTTTGATAAATGAGTGCCCGGTTTTCCATAGTGTAGGTTTGCCGCCGTGCTTTTTAATCCACGCAAATAAATTGCGCGTGGATTTCACATCAAAAATAATTTCCGCACCGGGGTTGCGCGACAACACATCCGCCGCGAATAACATGAGTTGCCGATCCGGGAAAATGATGTTGCCATTTTTGCTGACCACGCCCAGACGATCACCATCGCCATCGAAAGCCAGTCCCAGCTCGCTGTCATTTTTGTTCAGCGCATGAATTAAATCCTGCAGGTTTTCCGGTTGCGAAGGATCAGGATGATGGTTGGGAAAATTACCGTCCACCTCGCAAAACATTTCGGTCACTTTGCAACCGAGCGAGCGATACAAGGTCGCGGCAAAATCTCCGGCCACGCCATTGCCGCAATCCACCGTGATTTTCATGGGACGCGCGAGTTTAATATCCGAGGTGATACGCGCGAGATATTCGGCACTGATGTCGCGCTGCATGTAGCTGCCAGTACCGTGCACAAGATTGTTTTGTTCAATACGCTGGCGTAATGCCTGTATGCTGTCGCCCGAAAGTGTCTCGCCAGCCAGCACCATCTTCAGGCCGTTGTAATCGGGTGGATTATGGCTGCCGGTAATCATTACAGCCGAATGTGTGTGCAGATGGTAAGCCGCGAAATACACCATCGGTGTGGCAACGCGACCGACATCAATAACGTTGACACCACTTTGCCGAATACCGCGCGCCAGTGCCTGTGCAAACTCTACGCCGGATAAACGACCATCACGCCCAATGGCAATTGTGTGCTGACCGCGTGCAACCGCTTCCGAACCAATGGCATGGCCTATCACCTGGACAAATTCAGCGGTAAGTGATTGTCCGACGATGCCGCGAATGTCGTAAGCCTTGAAAATTTCTTGGGGGAGGTTGGGCACGGGATTCCTATTCTATCTTGCAACTAACGTGCAAGCATTCTTGCGTATAGTCAATTGTATGGTCGGGGGGTTTTTACAACTCTAAAATTGGATGGCGCCAGGTTATTCCACTAAAAGTACGCAATCTGCTATCGAACAAGCTCGATGCAGAATTGTCAGCCTCACCCTCACTGCGCCATTCCCCCCGGAGCAAGATGGGAAGAGCGTAGCGGGAAAGCAGAAGACGGAAGCAGGATGAATGGCTTAATAAATTAGATTTAATGATGTCCTTTGGGTAGATCACCTTTAAACTGATACAACGTGCCGCAATAAGGACAGCGTGCTTCGCCGAGCTTGGCAACGGGCACAACCACTCTAGGGTGGCTATTCCACAGCGGCGTGCTGGGCATGGGACAATACAGCGGCAGATCAGAGGCAGTCACTTCGATAATGGTTTCAGGAACGGCGGCCGGTGCGTTGGATGTGGATTGCATGATAATTTCTCCCTCGATGTACAGTAAATTTAAAGCGTGCGACAACAATAACAAATTAAATGTGCGTTAACCAATATGCATACTTTGCATTACTGCCACTGACGCACTCAAAAAATAACGACTGCAATTTTTCCGTGATCGGCCCGCGCCCGCCATTGCCTACAGTGCGATTGTCCAGTTCGCGTATGGGGGTAACTTCCGCCGCCGTACCGGTGAAGAAAGCTTCGTCCGCGCCATAAACTTCATCGCGGGTCATGCGTTTTTGCACAACTTCCAATCCCAAATCTTCGGCTAGACACAGGACAGTGTCGCGCGTAATCCCTTCCAGACATGAGGCTAAATCCGGCGTGTACAGCCTGCCTTTTTTTACCAGAAAAATATTTTCGCCCGCACCCTCGGCCACATAACCTTCCGTATCCAACAACAGCGCTTCATCGTAGCCATCAATCAACGCTTCGGTATTTGCCAGAATAGAATTGACGTAGTGCCCGGAACCCTTGGCGCGCACCATAGTGG
>JBEBGP010000325.1:0-3940 GCA_040081045.1 Candidatus Nitrotoga sp. | reverse complement strand
CTGACACTGTGCGTGAACTGACCCATCTCACCGTTGCCACCACCCGCCCGGAGACCATGCTGGGCGACGTGGCGGTGATGGTGCACCCGGACGACGAACGCTATAAACACCTGATCGGCAAGCAGGTGAAGCTGCCGTTGTGTGAACGCAATATTCGCATCATCTCCGACAACTACGTGGACAAAGAATTCGGCACGGGCGTGGTGAAGGTCACGCCCGCCCATGATTTTAATGACTATGCGGTGGGGCAACGGCATAAGCTGGCGTTGGTAAATATTTTGGAACTCGACGGACGAATTCGCAAGTTCGCGGAACTCATCATAGTTCCAGGTTCAAGTTTCGCACTTCCATTTCAATCTGATGGCTCGTATTCAGTCTTAAACCTACCTGAAGAAAACCACGACGATGGCGTGTACATGAACACGCTCATGGTACATCAATTTCTTCTTCCCGTTGCATATAGCCATCTTGATCGTTTTGAGGCAAGAAAAAAGATTGTCACCGACCTCGATGAAGCTAAACTGCTAGAAAAAACCGAGAAGCACAAATTCAAAGTGCCGCGTGGCGACCGCACCCATGTAGTAATCGAGCCGATGCTCACGGATCAATGGTTTGTCGCCATGAGCAAGGCTGGTCAAGAAGGCAAGAGTATCACTGCACAGGCACTGGAATGTGTCGCCAACGGAAAAATAAAATTCCATCCCGAAAACTGGGTGAATACTTACAACCAGTGGCTGAATAATATTCAGGACTGGTGCATCTCGCGCCAACTGTGGTGGGGGCATCAAATTCCAGCGTGGTTCCCAGCAGATTTTTATGCCGAACAAGTGCCTTATGTCGCTCATAGCGAGGAAGAAGCCTACGCTTTGGCCAAGGCCGATGGCTATTCTGGGAAATTAACGCGCGATGAAGATGTACTCGACACATGGTTTTCTTCCGCGTTGTGGCCGTTCTCGACGCTGGACTGGGAAGAAAGCAAATCATTCTCGGAACAAAATGAGTTTGTTCAAAAATACCTGCCGTCCTCGGTATTGGTCACTGGCTTCGACATTATCTTTTTCTGGGTGGCGCGCATGGTGATGATGACCCAACACATCACCGGAAGAATACCTTTCAAAGACGTATATGTGCATGGCCTGATCCGCGATGCGGAAGGACAAAAAATGTCCAAGTCCAAGGGTAATGTGCTCGACCCGATCGACCTCATCGACGGCATCGCCCTCGACGATCTGGTGAAAAAGCGCACCACCGGATTGATGAATCCCAAACAGGCGGAGCAGATCGAGAAGCGCACCCGCAAAGAATTCCCCGATGGCATTCCCGCTTTCGGTACCGACGCCCTGCGCTTTACTTTCGCCTCGCTGGCCTCGCCCGGGCGCGACATCAAATTCGACATGCAGCGCTGCGAGGGCTACCGCAACTTCTGCAACAAACTGTGGAACGCCACGCGCTTCGTGCTGATGAACTGCGAAGGCAAGGATGTCGGGCTGGATGAGAAACTTCCGCTGGAATTTTCTGCCGCAGACAAATGGGTAGTCAGCCTGTTGCAACAGGCCGAGGCGGAAATGGCAACGCATTTCGCCGACTATCGCTTCGACCTGGCAGCACGCACACTTTATGAACTGGTGTGGAACAGCTACTGCGACTGGTATGTGGAACTGGCAAAAGTGCAGATCGCCAACGGCCATGAGATGCAACAACGCGCCACGCGGCGCACGCTGGTGCGCGTATTGGAAACCATACTGCGCCTGGCACACCCTGTCATTCCGTTCATTACCGAAGAGTTGTGGCAATCGGTGGCTCCGCTCGCGGGCAAAACGGGGGACAGCATCATGCTGCAAGCCTATCCAGAATCGGATACCACCAAGATAGACAAGACCGCAATGGAGCAGATCGCGCTGTTGCAAGAAATAATCAATGCCTGTCGCAGGCTGCGTAGCGAGATGAACCTTTCGCCCGCACAGCGGATACCGCTAATCATTGCATCTGGCACCGCGGCTGACGATGTGTCCATACTCAACACCCTCGCCCCCTACATTAGCAGTTTGGCAAAACTCAGTGAAGTGCAAGTCGTAACTGACCTGCCAGACGGCGACGCGGCCATCGCGATAGTGGGGACATTCAAGTTAATGCTGAAGGTAGAGATTGATGTTGCGGCTGAGCGCGAACGCTTGGACAAAGAAATCGCGCGCTTGTCTGCGGAAATTGGCAAAGTGGAAAATAAGCTGGGCAATGAAAGTTTCGTGGCACGCGCGCCAGCGCAAGTGGTGGAGCAAGAGCGTAAACGCATGGTGGACTTTGGTGCGACATTGCAGCAATTAAAATCCCAACGTGTGAAACTCGGTTAGTTACCGTTTGGGGTAGAATTTTCCCGGTGATCCTCTTTGTAAATTTTATGTTTGCCTGTATAGGCATATAACTCCAGGCGATTGGCAACCCCAAGCTTTTCATAAATTGCAGTCAGGTGATTGCGCAATGTGAATTCGCTGATAAACAAGCGCTTGGCAATCTCCTTGGTGGACGTTGAACTGGGATCACTGCCTACTTCAGCTGCTATCAACCGCTCTTTGCGGGTCAGGCTGGCAATTTTTTGTTGCTCGGGATCATTGTTTTCAGGTGCTTTTCTGCGTGATAATTCAAGGAAAATTCGACCTGTAGCCTTGCTACTCAGCCACATTTCATCCTCATAGACCTTTTCAATTGCTTTAAGAATCGATTCGGCGGGGCTGGCTTTTTCTACAATGCCCCGTGCGCCTGCCAGCACCGCAGCATCATGCAAAGAATAATCATTGGAACCCGTCAGAACCAGAATCTTCGCCCTAGATTTAATGAGCAGCGGGGGAATAGCCATCACGCCACTTTCACCACTCAAATCAAGATCCAACACGATGACATCTGTGGATACAGTATCCAGCAATTGTAATGCCTCGTTTACGTTAATCGCCGAGCCTACCACTTCCATTGCAGGTTTGGCACTGTTAATTAGTCGCTCCAACCCCCACAACAGACTGCGATGATCATCTACGAGTGCAACTCTTATAGTGTGGTTCAAAATTTGCATAATGTCCTTACAATGGTATGACTACATGGATAACAGTATACCCCTGCACGTTGTGTGCGACAAAGCTCGTCCCCCCAAGCAGAATTGCCCGTGTACTAATGGAACGTGGCATAAAATCATCCACCGGGGTTTTCCCCGTTATCTCATTGGCTATTTTCAGAAATAATTTTTGATCATCGCGATACATTTCTATATACGCCTTCTTGGCTTTTGTATGACGCAAAATATTGCTCATTCCTTCAGCCAGTACTTGCAACGCGGCACCAGCCAGTTTGGCACTGACCCGCAAATCCGCATCGCATTTTACCTCAACATTGACGCCATAGAAACGCTCAAAATGTCCCGCTTGGGACTTGGCTGCCGAGACAAAGGTATCTCCGGTTAAAGAGGTATCTTCCCGTAAATTAATAACATGTCGGCGCAAATCTTGTATGGTTGACTGAGTCATAGCCACTAATTCACCAATCTCCTGGGAAAGCGGATTGTCTGTACCAGCCTGCCGATGCAGCGCCTCTAAACCCAGCTTGAGGCCGATGTAAGGTTGCACCGTCGTATCATGAATATCCAGAGAAATTCGAATGCGTTCATGCTCTGCAGCCTTCGATACAAGCTCATCCATAAGCTGCATACTCTCCACCACCTGTGCGACTAACGCTGTCAGTTGTCCGGCAAACACAACATCAGTATTTGTCCAGGGTTTGCCCCCGGACGTAATAAAAATTCGACCTGTGCCACCATCACGCTGCGCAAAAGGTGCTGTGATAAAGCAGTGGGTCTCAAGCAGGTCAGCCAACCTTTTGCATTCATTGGTAACCACAGTATCTTTATGAAATATAGCTGTGGCAACCCGCTCCCACCACGCTGGTCGGCGCGTGTATA
>JBEBGP010000388.1:0-3947 GCA_040081045.1 Candidatus Nitrotoga sp. | reverse complement strand
GTCCAGCACCCCACCCATGTCGGGTAATGATTTAACGCTGACACTGGACGTAAAATTGCAGTCAGTTACGGAGCAGGCTTTTGGTGATTATCGCGGTGCAATGGTGGCGATCGATCCCAACAACGGTGAAGTATTGGCCTTTGTCAGCAAGCCTGGCTACGACCCCAATTTATTTATTGACGGCATAGATGAACAAAGCTGGAATGAGTTGAATAGCTCGCTGGATGTGCCGCTGAACAATCGCGCGCTACGCGGTCAATACCCCCCCGGCTCTACTATTAAACCTTTTATGGCGTTAGCCGGTTTAACCTATAACACACGCACGCCTGCAAAAACGATCAGCGATCCCGGATTTTTCACCTTGCCCGGCAATCGCCACCGCTATCGTGATTGGAAACAGGATGGACATGGTATCGTGGATTTATTTAAATCCATCGTGGTTTCATGTGATACCTATTACTATGGCTTGGCTACCGAACTGGGGATAGGCAATATTGCAAGCTTTTTGAGCCAATTCGGTTTTGGCAAACAGACTGGCATTGATTTAGAAGGGGAGGTTTCCGGGTTGTTGCCTTCTGAAGAATGGAAAGAGCGACGGTACAAGCAAATTTGGTATCCGGGCGATACAGTATCCGTTGGCATCGGGCAAGGTTATAGTCTGGTCACCCCGCTGCAATTGGCGGCGGCTACAGCCGCGCTGGCCAATAATGGAATTTTGCATCGTCCACATCTGGTAAAAAAAATTGAGAATGGCTCCAATAATGCCATCATTGCTACAATAGCACCGCGGGCTGCGCAGCAAATTAATCTGAAGACCGAGCACCTTGATCTGGTTAAACGCGCCATGGTTGCTGTAACCAAACCGGGCGGTACAGCCGCTTGGGCAGGCAATGGTGCTCCCTATGCGATGGCTGGAAAAACGGGCACAGCGCAGGTTATCAATATCAAGCAGGGCGAAAAATATGATGCACAAAAGATCGATGAGCGGCTGCGCGATCATGCATGGTTCATTGCCTTCGCACCGGTTGAACAACCAAAAATTGCGTTGGTCGTGCTGGTGGAAAACGGCGGGCATGGTAGCTCCACTGCCGCGCCCATCGCGCGCAAAGTGTTGGACTATTTCATGCTTGGTAAAGTACCCAAACCTTTAGTTAAAACAAAAATGGAGAGGCCTGTTGAAGGGGACTAAACATCGCTTGTGGGAACGCTTCATTGTCCACCTGGATCCGGTGCTATTGAGCGCGCTCGGTCTGTTGATGTGTACCGGTCTGGTGGTGCTATACAGTGCCAGCGGCGGCAATTGGAGTCGCGTGCTGGGTCAATCAGTAAACATACTGGTCGCACTGGCAGCACTGTGGGTGATGGCCAATTTACCGCTGCATTATCTGATGCGTACCGCCGTACCCATATATGTGATGGGCATGTTGCTGCTCATCGGCGTAGCCTTATTTGGCGAGATTAATAATGGTGCGCGACGCTGGCTCAATCTTGGAATCATCACCATCCAACCCTCTGAGATTATGAAAATTGCCGTGCCATTAATAATGGCCTGGTATTTTGAAAAGTACGAAGCGCAATTGCGCTTAAAAAATTATATTGTTGCGGTCTTGCTGCTATTGCTGCCCGTTGGACTTATTCTGCGTCAACCAGATTTGGGCACGGCCACTTTAATCGCCGCCAGCGGATTTTTTGTATTATTCCTGGCCGGATTAAGCTGGCGCATCATACTTACGCTGGTGGTAGCAGCAGCGGCCAGTGCGCCATTCCTGTGGCACTCACTGCACGACTACCAGCGTCTACGCATCCTCATGCTGCTTGATCCCTCGCAGGATGCGCTGGGTAAGGGCTATCATACCATCCAGGCCACTATCGCAGTCGGCTCCGGTGGCATCTTGGGCAAGGGATATTTAAATGGCACACAGTCATATCTGGATTTTCTGCCGGAGCGCACCACCGACTTTATTTTTGCCGTATTCTCGGAAGAGTTCGGTCTGCTGGGCAACATCATATTATTGGTGTTTTATTTGTTTGTTATTGTCCGTGGCTTCATGATTACCGCCAGCGCCTCTACTTACTTTACGCGCCTGATGGCGGGCAGTATCACCCTTACCTTCTTCACCTATGCTTTTGTTAACATGGGCATGGTCAGTGGTATTCTGCCTGTGGTAGGTGTACCCTTGCCGTTGATCAGTTACGGCGGCACATCCATGGTTACCTTGCTGCTGGGATTTGGTATGCTGATGAGTATTCACACCAATAAAAAATTAGTGCAAACTTAGCAAGTATGTTTTGTGACTGCTCCCGAGATTACCTTAAAACAACCGGACCTGCTATAAAAATCGACGCGCAGGGAGAAGACAAATGAACAGTAAATATATTTTGGTTTTCAATAGTGTGTTTTTGTTCGCCGCGTGCAGCAGTACACCGCAACGTGGCGCAGAAACACCTGATGCACGATCTATGGCCAGCGGCGGCTTTCTTCCTGGTGATGGGCCAGGTACCGGTGCACCCATAAATCTGGATTCTATCCCCGATGCCATTCCCCGAGCCGAACCCCTGCACCGCTACGCCAACCGCCAGTATGTTGCGCTGGGTAAAACCTATGTGCCGCTGACCAAGGCAGACCATTACAAAAAGCGCGGCAGCGCTTCATGGTATGGCAAAAAATTTCATGGCAAGCGCACTGCCAATGGCGATGTGTATGACATGTATGCCATGACTGCCGCCCACCCTACCCTGCCTCTGCCCAGTTATGCGCGAGTGACCAATCTATCCAACAAAAAATCGGTTGTCGTGCGTGTAAATGACCGCGGCCCGTTTATGCACAACCGTGAGATTGATTTGTCGTATACCGCCGCCTATAAACTGGGCATGGTCGCCATCGGCAGTGCCGAGGTTGAAGTGGAGAGTATATTACCCAATGACAGTCTGCCACCCATCACCGTTAACGACCCGGTAGAAGTCACTCTTCTACAACCAGCCGATATCCCCATTGAAAAAGATGGATCCGGTTCGCCTGCCATATATCTGCAATTGGCAGCTTTTCAATCCCTCACCAGCGCGGAAAGTTTTCACGCGCGCATGAGTGCAGAATTTGAAGGCAGCGGCAAAAAAATAGTGCTGCATCAGAAAAAAGATCAATTGGTGCGAGTTCATATCGGCCCCTACAAAACTCATGATGAAGCGCGCGCCGCTGCGGTAAAAATGGAAGAAAAATTGGGATTTAGACCGTTTTTAAGCCTGCATTGACTACTCGAGGTTGGCGCAATTGGCCATATTCCTATCCCCGTTTATCCATTCTTCGATACTGCACCGCTTCGGCAATATGCGCCATGGATAAATCTTCACTTTCGGCCAAATCGGCAATGGTGCGCGCCACTTTGAGGATGCGATGATACGCGCGGGCGGATAATCCCAGACGGCTGATGGCCTGCTGCAACATTTCGCGGCTGTCTTTATCCGGTGCACACACGCTGTCAATCTCGCGCACGGCCAGTTGGGCATTCGGTTTTTGCTGCCTATGCAGCGCACGTTGTCGTGCATCTTCTACGCGCTGCTGTATGTTCACACTACATTCACCGTCGGCTTGTTTGAGTAAATTTTCTTGCGATACGGCGGGTACTTCTATTTGAATGTCGATGCGATCCAGCAATGGTCCGGAAATTTTGCCCCGGTAGCGCGCCACCTGATCGGGCGTGCAATGACACTTGCCGCTGTAGTGTCCCAGATAGCCGCAGGGGCAGGGGTTCATCGCGGCGACCAATTGGAACTGGGCGCGAAAATCTACCCGTTGTGCGGCACGCGAGATGGTAATGCGGCCACTTTCCAAAGGCTCGCGCAGCACCTCTAATACATGCCGATCAAATTCGGGCAGTTCATCCAAAAATAAAACGCCGTGCATGGCAATGGAAATTTCGCCCGGACGCGGATTGCTGCCGCCCCCGACC
>JBEBGP010000151.1:0-3967 GCA_040081045.1 Candidatus Nitrotoga sp. | reverse complement strand
CAGCAGTAACACCACAAAACCCAGCAATGCCAGCCACCACGCACGGCGGTCAAACACGCTATTTATTGCAAGCTGGTGATACCCCGACCACACCCGCTGCAACAAAAATGCCACCCACCACCACGCCGACATACCGAAAAGATACAACAAAATATCCGACAACCAGGCTCCCAGCACCCCGCCTGGATTAAGCGTCAGGCCTACCCTGACGCCATGAGACCAGGCTGGATCATTACGGTTATAACCGGACAAGATCAGCATCAAATAAGCTGCCACCGCCACCAGAAGAATCCAGCGCGATTCGCGCAACAGGGCCGCGAGACGTTCAGGAAGCGGGGGGGATTTTTCAGGGATTCTGCTCAATGACATGCTTAATTCCACAAATTGATTGTGGTGCTAATCATAACATCAAGCGGGGCGGATGCGGACGTGATGCCCTCTGGAAAGCCGCATTCTTTTTGGGGCGTAAAAATAATATTCAGGCATCGCGCACTGCGGGATGTTTTATTGTCAGAATCCATGCACCACCGCAGGTATTTTTATTCGTGATTTTAAAATGGCATTTTAGGGATTAATTTTTCACGTGCGGTCAGCCGCCCGGTTTTTTCCCGCGCCTCCTGTTCAATACGCGACAAACGAAACTCATAACGTCGGCGTGCAAGATCTGCTTTCACCTTCGCTTGCGCTTCTTCCATTGCGGGATGTCTATCGGGACGGGAGAGGCGTTCCACCGTGCTTCCCTCAACCGGATTTTCCTCTGTCGGAATCATGCTGATGCAATCCACCGGACACGGCGCAATGCACAATACACAACCGGTGCATTCAAATGAAATCACGGTATGCATCTGCTTCGCCGCGCCCACAATGGCATCCACCGGACACGCTCCAATGCATAGGGCACAGCCAATACATGCATTTTCATCAATAAACGCAACGGATTTAACCGGCAACACGACATCCGCAGCAAAAGGCTTGAAATCGACGCCGAGCAAATCCGCCAGCTTGCGTATACCTTTCTCGCCACCCGGGGGGCACTGATTAATATCCGCACGGCCTTCTGCAATAGCTGCGGCATACGGCTTGCAGCCGGGAAAAGTGCATTGCCTGCATTGTGTTTGCGGCAAAATTGCATCAATTTTTTCGATCATTTTTTCGATCAACGGATTACCTTTCCGGGCAAATATTGACGTACCCAATAACACGTGCCAGAGGTGGGTATCAGCATAATCATGATGCCCATACTCATTGCCGTCCCCAATTTTTGGGAAACCCCCATGAAACGACACAAACCGGAAATGTTGACCATGGCGATGTTATTCACAAACACCGTGCCGATATCATTAATCAGCAGGTAGCGCTAAAGAACGCGCCCAACAAGAGAAAGTTTTTCATCGACCCAAATATCCTCCGGACTGATAAAGCCTTTTGGGTTGAAGGCAAACTCCTTTCCAGCGCGTGCAAAGCACTCATAAACAAGTTCGGAGCAAATATACTCGCGGTCTCGTTCCTTCCTGCCTATACCCAGAGTGATGCGCGCCATTATTTTTGCGATCTCATCCTTATCGTAGGGTTGCGTCAATTCGTCTATGCCAAAAGTGGAAAGACCTGCGACAGTTGCTGATGTCACGTCTTTGCAGCGGGCAAGAATTGCCCGTCCTTTATAGGGTTTGCCATCTTCGTAGTCATTGAGATATTTCGACAAAGGAGCAAACCGTACCCCCATGTCTTCAACGCTTTCCAATAGCAACACGCGATCAATGGAATCGAGACGAAGCACGATGCCCACATGACTCCAGGGACTGCCTGTCATTTTCTGAATTGCCCTGGAAATCAAATAGTCTCCAGACGTGAAGAAAATGTCCCCGGACTTCAGCTTCGCGCGAACCTCTGCGTATGGAAGAACAGGGAGCGCTTTGATCTCTTTGCTTTCGATATGAGCTGCCATTTTTACTCCTCTCATTAATGGTTGTAGTGGCTATAAAACGAATTTAACGGGGCTGCAGAAAAATTACCTGAAGTGTCGAGCATATCATTGGGGGGCTTCCAACCCTCTCAACACACCAATCGTCGAATGTGGCGCGGTTTAAAAAGTCGATTATTGTTCGCTGACAATCCATTTTTTCAAACAGTTTCTCCAAGGATTAGGTCATAATTTAACGAAACTCCTTACGGATAACCAATTTCAAGCCAGACCAGACTTCGTTAACGGCGCAGATCTTCACATCAACAAACCCGAGTGGCAGTGCCACTTCGCGGATGGTGTCTTCGGTGATATCGGTTGGTACTTTAGCGGCTTTCTTCGGCCATGATATCCACACCACACCGTTACTCTTAATAGTCGTGCGCAGGCCTTCCAGTTCTGCTCTCAAATTTGCCTTCCGATCGCTGAAAACGTGAACGACATCGGTCAACCGGGATACTTTCTTCTCGAACACCACACCCGACGGCAGAGGCTCAAGTAATTGAGCGTAGTCATCAGGCGCTTGCCTGACAGCAACACGGCTGCCCTCGATGATCCCGAGTTTTTTGGCAAGCGGAGTGCCCGAGTAGCCGACAGGTTTCATGGTCATGCGTGATCTAACGAGGTTGTGGAAAAAGTACCTTCATATTTGACACAAATTGGAATTACATGTGGCTTGGGATCAGTTAACCATGCTGTAACTTGTGACCTGTGCGTTGCGCGCCATATCGGTCGCAAGCTGTATCGCCTCCAACAGGCTGCCCACTTCAGCAAGCCCGCTGCCTGCCAGATCCAGCGCAGTGCCGTGATCCACCGAGGTGCGTACAAATGGCAAACCCAGCGTGACGTTTACACCGCGACCAAAACTGGCGTGTTTTAACACGGGCAAGCCCTGGTCATGATACATCGCCAGCACACAGTCACACTCGGCTAAACGATGGGGCGTAAATAAAGTATCGGCAGGAAGTGGCGGGCTGACCTGCATGCCTTGTGCGCGCAGTTGATTTAATACGGGAATGATGACTTCAATTTCCTCGCGCCCCAAATGGCCATCCTCACCCGCATGGGGATTCAGCCCTGCCACCAGAATGCGCGGCTGAGTAATACAAAAATATTTAATCAACCCCAGTTCAATGGTGCGTAAAACATTGGTCAGCAACGCAGGCGTGATCGCATCAGGCACATCGCGCAAAGCCAGGTGGGTAGTAGCAAGCGCCACACGCAATCCGCCACCCACCAGCATCATGACCTCATGCTGTGTGTTGGAATATTGCGCAAGAAATTCAGTGTGACCTGTAAACGGAATGCCCGCCTTGTTGATAATGGCTTTGTGTACCGGTGCGGTGACCATGCCGGAAAATTCACCCACCAGACAGCCCTGCATGGCGCGATGCAGGGTGTTGAGCACATAAGGGCTGTTGGCGGGATTGAGTTGTCCGGCCTGCACAGCTTGCGCGGTAGGCAGGTGCAGAACGCTCAGATTACCGTGCGGCAGAGGCTGTAAATTTGATGGATCATAGTCATGCAATTGCACGTTCAATCCCAGCAATTTGGCACGTTGCTGCAACAGCATTTTGTCCGCGATGATAACCACCGCACAGGTTAATTTTTGCCGCGCAAGTTGCAGGCACAAATCCGCGCCAATACCGGCGGGTTCGCCAGCAGTAATGGCCAGAGGTTTTGCTTTACCCATTAATTTTGCAGCTTGATTGGATCAGGACGATATTCAATATAAGCACGATCGCGCAATTGCCGCAGCCAATCCTGATAGGCTTCATCCGCTTTGAAATTACGAATAGCCAGATGTGCGCGTTGGCGTTTTTGTTCGTTCGTGACATCCGCGCTACGGCGTTCGAGCACTTGAATCAAATGCCAGCCGAAACCGGATTGCACGGCATCGCTGATTTCTCCGGGCTTTAATTTTTGCATGGCACTCTCAAATTCCGGCACGGTTTCGCCGGGGGATATCCAGCCCAAATCGCCTCCTTGCACGGCACTGCCATCTTC